>NZ_PJDK01000021.1:0-81486 GCF_002837615.1 Klebsiella sp. X1-16S-Nf21 | reverse complement strand
CTATCTGGAAGCGCAGTACAGGCGACGCTGAAAGGTCCATTTTGCGAAGAAGACCCGGGGCGCCTGGAAAAGCGTCAAATACCTCGGCCGGTACCTGAAGCGCCCACCGGTGTCGGCGGCGAAGCTCCGGCACTACAGCGGCGGCGCGGTGGTGCACCACTATTACGACCACCGTACGCACCAGTACCGGCAGCAGACGCTGACCCAGGAAGAGATGATCGGACGCTATATCAGCCACGTGCCGGCAAAGCATTTTAAAATGGTGCGCTACTACGGTTTTTTATCCAACCGGAAACGGGGAGAGCTGCTGCCGAAGGTGTACGAAGCTCTGGAGATGGAGGCGCGGAAAAAACCGGAACAGCCCGGCTTCGCCGCGCTGATGAAGGCGTTCCTGCGCACGGACCCGTACAAATGCATCCTGTGCGGTAACCGGCTGCGCTTTACCAGCGCACAGGCCGGCAGACACGCCACGGAGTTGGTGGCAGAAAGGCTGCATAACATCGACCGGAAACGATGGCTTCTGGCACAGGCTGCGGGGTAAGTGCGCCTGAAAAACAGGTTGCAGGTTAAAAATACGCAGGGAACAGCATTTTATGACCATAACCCCCCCGACACAGCGATATTACTGCGCTCCTGACGGCAACGTTCATGGTCAGGATATTTTTGAAACGCTTTTCCAGTCTCCTAACCATCAAGCTCATGCATCATGGCAAAAAAGAAAAGTTACTTTCCTTCTTAGGAACCTGATGTGAAATTCACCGGCAGTTTCAGCTGAGCCACTACGTTTTCAAAAACTTTCACTGAAGTTGGAAGGTGTTACGACATGTCAGCGTTACTTTTGGTGTGTTTAACGTACAATCCGATAGCACTTTGTAGAGAACAATCCCCGGGTTCGACTGAAGAGGGCCCGTAAGCCCCCTCAGAGCGATTGTCGTAGGACTTTCTACTTCAGGGAGGGATTTCTCTTGATGATTTGAAACGCTATCTTGTTGCCTTCCTTAAGCTCCTGGTATTCAAGGTATCCAATGTCCTCCAGTTGCTTAAGTGCTTTTCTTACCGTTGAATTCTGAAGAGCAGGTCTGGAAGTGAGGGACAAACGCTTCCTGAACCTCTCAATGCTGACAGGGATCGGATTAGGTGGCAGAGCCTCAATGAACGTATAAAGGGCCTGGGCTGACTCTTTCCTTGCAAGGGCTTTAAGGGCTCTCAGCTTAAGCAGGATCTTGTATTCACCAACATACAGATCCTTAAGCGTTTTCGACGGAGTGAGGATAACTTTGTCATTACCAATGTCCACGGTTGACTCACCAATGAGCTGAACAAACTTAGTGACTTCAATGTTTGTGCCTCTGTCCTTGGAGAATTCAACAACATTAGACATCAGTTTCCTGAGCGAATCTTTGATTTTTTCCCGAAATTCAGCCTTCAGACGTCCACGAGAAAAACCACATCGCATAGCAAACTCAGTAAATCGGATCGAGATAGTCCCATCCTCGTTAGACTCGAGTTCATTATCGGTCAGTACCGATATGATTCCTGTCCAAACCTTGAAATCCGTATCCATGTCTAGCCTTGGACCTGAAATGGTAATCCTTTCAAACCCTTCGGATTTGGCTAGCTCCAGATGCCTAAGATCGTCTGACGCGTTGATGTTTGATCCGACATTGCTTTTCTTAGCGATCGCTTTGTTCGTCGATTTTAATGTTGGTACAAAGACCCCCAAACGCATCAGAGGAACTGTCTGTACACTGGTCTCCGATGTGGAAGAAAGTGTGATAACTTCACCAGTAGTCTGATTTATTTCTTCTACATTTAGGTATGACTCATTGATTTTGTTAGACATTTCCCTTAAGCCCTAAGTTTTGAATAACCATCAAAAATATAGCATACAGTAGACACTTTTATAGCGCACAATAGACAATATATAGCATTCAGTAGACTGTTTGTAGATTACAGTAGACATTTCGTAGCATACAATAGACACCGATCACCTTCCAAGCCAAGCGGGACAGGGCCTCCAGCGATCCGGGATCTTTTTGGTACTCTCTGGATCCTTTATGGATCAGTTATTGGATCTATCCTGTGGAAAACCTACTGCGGAGAAACTGCTTTACTATCTACATCCTCGGCTTAGGAAAAGATACCTGACGTAGATTGAGAAGATCACTTATTGGGATCATGAGTGAGAAACCAATCATAGAAAGCTCTCTCGCGATCAAACTCTGGTAAGTTATGTATAGACACGTTCCAGTTCGCGATTTTAACTATGAAGCTAATGTATTCCTGCTCCGCCTCATTCAGTACTCCCTCTCCCCTTTTACTGATGTAATAATCGTACCAACGTTCATACGCGGGTACGTTTATAGATTCCCAGGAATCCAGCATCCTCGGTGCATAAGATACCAGTTCATCAAAAACGGTACTCCCTGAAGGTATATCCGCCCGGGTAAGTTTAGCGAGTATTTCTATTGTCCATCGTAAATGTTGCCATTGCTGTGCAGGTGCCAGAGGCAACGAATTCATATTCATGGGTAGATCTACCGGAATCATAGAAAGCAGCTGGTTGCCGCTGGCATTCAGGTGGCGTTTGTACTGATGTAAGGTATGTGGTTGTGCTGTCTGCATTAAGGGATGGTAGATCCACCGCTTGGCTTCATCTGAGGTGAAAAGTAGCTTTTCTATCGTATCCATCATCTTTATGCCTTCCCCGTTCTCACGATATGGAGTGATGATACTTTCAATCCGAACGGCATCGATCTCCACTAGCGCCAGCTGGCCTGTTTGAGCTAAAAGGTCTGGATTTGGCTGGATATCCTCCGACGTATCATTAACGAATATCCCGATTGTCGTATCGTTACATAACCCTATGAGGTCAGCATTAAGGCCACAAATAATCCCACCACCAGCGAGATTTTTGAGGTTAACGATCCCTTTCTCCTTACCTTGCAGTAGATGAGGAAGAGCAAGGTATTTTTTTTCCTGTATTTTAACCTTTATGTATTTTTTTATATGTTGTAGTGTGAGCTCACTACAAACCCCTTTTACTTCTGTGCTGTGGCTAAAATGCCATTTTTGGTTTTTACCTTGTTTTGCAATCAGGGATGTTCCACAAATGAGACAGACACAGTTGTAAGAAAGGCCATTCTCAACGCTGGCGATATCAACAATTTTATTTGAAACCGTATCGAATCCAAATGGTATCCATTTTTGTGAATTACGTCGCATGAATATTCCTCGTTAAAAACGAATAAAAGAATTCTACATTATTCGCTTCTATCAAACATGGAATAACAGTGCCTTATTTACATTATTCAGATCTCATCGGGGATGAGATGCCACACAGAGGCAGGTATTTTGTCATAGATTTTTTTCATGTAGATCTCAGCTCTGCGGTGATCATACGCTCCATTCAAGCTGGTTATCTTATTTATATCTCCTCCTTCATCATTTAATTTATCCAGGATACGTTCAAAAACTTTATCGAGAGTTTCTGTCGTGCTGCACTTCCTGAACTTCAGGAGATAGGTTTCTCTCAGGCTACTGTGGACATTTAGGCTTTTCAACAACAACGCTCCGGGGCATGTCCAAAAACAATGGCTATTATCGAAAACATTAAACGAAGTACCACAGACAGGCAAGAGAAGCATCTTGATTAATTTCCCATTCTCCCTGGATTTGAAAAAAAACAATGTTACTATACTGGTTATAAAAACAGTGCCATTGATAAGACATGAGATCTTCCCATGACAGATAAAACTAAGCTGGTTGCGATTGCACGAACCGATGACATGAGCGCTCTGGAAGCACTCAAGCTGTTACGGTTTCGCCGTTACAATACGGCAAGAAGTCAGTTAAGGGTCACGAGTGTCTGGTCTGCATGGTGCGCCAGGCACGGCCTGACCCCCTTCCCCGTCACAGCAGTTGATGTCGAGCGCTATATTAATGGGCTGAATGGATCCGTTAAAATGGCGACCATCTCTCATTTTATTGCATGCCTTTCAAGCGTAAACAGCAGCCTGGGTTTTCCAGACTTCCGCAACGTTCTGATAAAAGCACTGGTTCAGGTATGGCGGGCGCGGGAGAATGAGAAAAAAATCGTCACCGGTCAGGCCCTTCCATTTCTAATATCCGATCTCAATATTCTTCGCCGGTCACTGCATAAAAGCGACGACCTGAGAGACATACGGGACCTTGCAATGATATGGGTTGGGTTTGAAACCCTGCTGCGTAACGTGGAAATTCGAAGGATTAAAACCGGCGACCTGAAATGGCAAAATGACACGTCCTGTTACCTTCTGGACGTCATGCGGACCAAGACAAACCTTTCAAGTAACCTGACATTTCAGCTCTCACCACAATGCAGTCAGCATATCAGACAGTTGATTGAGACTGTGGAATACACCGATACTGAAACCTTCGGGCACCGTTTTCTTTTTCAGCCTGTGAACATCCATACAAACCGATATTTCCCACCCACCAGCAGTAAGCTATCACGGGGTAAATCCATAGACAGGATGCTGGTCAAAGCAGGATTCAGTCAGGGGTTACTGACGCAGCTACAAAATGAATCAAAGGTATCACGGGAAGATGTTGGTATGCTGTCCTCTAATTCACTGAACCAGGCATTTGCACGTCTCTGGGGGATTGCCGGGAAGGTCGGCGACAGTAACCGACAGTCCGGGCGGTACCGGACATGGACAGGACACAGTGTGCGTGTGGGGGGAGCCATAGAGCTGTTTAAAGCCGGGTACTCCCTGGAAAAGATTACCGAGATGGGGAACTGGTCTGATCCAAAGATGGTCTTCCGTTATATCCGTGGATATCTTGCCAGTGAAAAAGCCATGGTAAGCTTTATGCGTAATCATCTGGACGATATATAGATTTTACTAAGAGGAACACCAGCACTCAGCAACATGTTACTGAGCGCTGGTCACTTATGAACTTTTCAGATATTCAGTTCTTTCAAATCTGTCACAACAAAATCCCCTTTACCTGAAAGACTGTCAAAATCATCGTGTGTAAATTCATGCGTGTGATTCCAAATGACCCTGCATGTAGGACAAGTAACAGGTAACAAATCTTCCGCTAATTTTTCGCTGTTATGGATAACCTCACCCATCTCGTTTGTGTCAACAATATAACCACTTATGCAAAGGGTTTCGTACCCATGAGCACCTGTAACAATATGGGTTGCTGTTCTCTCACGAATTTCCCCATTAATTTTAATCTGCTCTCGTGTGGTAATCGTTCTTTTATTATTCATTAAACCTCCGGATGAAACATTAAAAACAAAGGCTATTATTGCGCCCGACTTCTGAAAAAATTCGAAACCAAACAGGTAATCGCGAAAATCGTCATCAAGATAGCTAAATCCTTCTCTACGCCTTCATAAGGAAGGACTCAGGGAAAGTGCATTAGCCTGTGCCCGAATTGGTCCTGGTGCGTCTCAGGAAGGAAAATGATAGGTGATATTATGGATTATCCTTTTTTAGCTGCTTTTTCTTCTTTTCTTTGTTTTTTTAATCTCCGCTTCTCCCTTAAATTTGCAACGGTATAGAGAGTGACTGATGCAATAAAATTCACCAGTGCAGCAAACTCTACTGCCAGATTGATCACGGCTGGTTTGACAGGAAGCCAGAGTGTGACCAGAAGGAGGAGGAACGATGTGATACACCGTAAGGCATGTACATTAGAGCCTCTACTCTTATTAATCACAACCTGGCGGGACATATTTTGTTTGTCAGATAATTTAAACCGAATGCACAAACTGCAGTTACTAACAAGAAAATCGCGTAAGTCATTTTTCCTCCAGAGGTTTTAATCTTAATTTGACCACGTTAACCAGTTTCATTATTCCCGCCTCGTCCGGTACAAAAATGTAACGAAACCTCGGCCATGTTGCGTGCGTGAATATCAAACCTACGGCTTTCATATCCAGAGGCATAAGCCTTTCGGTCTTGCTCAACGGCATTTTCTCTATCGGGATCAACCCTGACTTAAAACTTTTTATCATTAAGTCGAGAGGGCTTTTACAATTTTTATTGCTCATCGTTTCTGTGTAACGGATCATCCCGCTAATCGTTACTTGTATCGTTCCTATATCAGCGTCAAATTTCGGCAGCTCTGGCCAGTAAGGAATCTCAAAATCAACACTGGTAAGCGCCTGTTCATAGCCCTGCTCATTTGTTTCTACAACCGTTTTGAGGCCAGGAAACCGGGCGTGCATAAATTTGATAATCTTTACCACATTGGGTGTGCTGGCCTGACGCTGATAGATATCAGGTAGCCATGTGGACGTGGTGGCCCAGGTCGTGGAGCAAGCATAAGTTTTTTGCTCCATGTACCATAAAATAGAGGTTTCAGCCAGGAAGTGATGAACAGTCAACAGCTCGGCCAGCAGCCGATCTTCATCTGGATGTGTTATGGCATTTTTGAAACAGACCTGTACGCGGAAACGTTCTTTTGCAGACAGAAAAGTGTTTCCCCGGCTGACGGCCACTTTGTATAACCTCCTGGCCGGATCAGCTTCACAAACACCGGTTAGAATCCGGCTCATCTCGACTCCTTTATGACTTCCACCAGCCCTATACGGGGCAGGACAGAACGATATTTTTCATGAAAACTGCCGCGCTTCTGCCTTTCACCCTTTACGTAATTTTTTAACGGATTAAATCGGTCCGGTTCGCTGAACAAAATTAAAGGTAAAGGCGCGCGGAAGTTGAGTTTGTACGGCCCATGAACGTCATTCGGATCATCAGGACTGGTGTACCGGATATTGACGTTAACAGCAGGAAAGTTACTTTCCCGGATAAGCCGAAATTTTCTCGATGATTCATCGTCATTACACACTTCATCATTCAGCAACGACAGCATCATGATTTCTCCGGTCCGCTCATGTTTCAACCGCTCTACATCCTGTTTTGTCAGATTGATATCCGGCTGGAGCTCAGTTATCTCCCTGCGTAGGCGGTCTATTACCGTTTCCAGACGGGTGAATTTATGAATGACAGGGATTTGCCAGGTGAACCCCAGGGACCTAATTTTGTCTGTAACGATCCGGATATTGCGGGACACCTGTAAAGTCACCAGCCACGGGTAAATCTGGTGCAGAATTTCTGACCGTGAGTCCTGGTAATGAGTGATACCTTTTACAGCATCAGCAAATTTGTCGCGAAGCCGGTTGATTTCACCCACCAGCGACATTACTTCGTCATGATTATTTTTAACCACAACAAACCCGGGATATTTTCGGGTGATTTTGGTTGAATAATGTTCATCCCTGACATGGACTTTATCAACCCGCTGCTGCCGGTAAATATCCACCAGGGTGTCTACGTCGGGCACCGAATGAGTCACATTGATTTCCTGTGGAGGATTCAACTCCTCCACACTACGGGGCTCCGGGAGCGTGGCAAGGTAAGATGATCCGATATCGCTATGACGGAGTAAACTGTGCAGCTCACCGAGTTTGCGTAGTTGCTCTTCGTTGTAATGTGCAAAGTCAGTATTCATATCGTCTCCCGTATCGTGTTCCTGAACGTGCGACGGTAATCGTTAAACAAACTCTGGTAAAGACTTAAACGTCAGCCATACAGGCAGGCGTCGCCCATCCCTGCATACTCTGACAAGGCGATAACGTTGTTTCTCCATCGTGACCAGCCAGTACCCATCGGAGACAGGACGGTCGAGCGTGATCAGTTTCAACCCGTAAAAGCCCATCGAGGTGAATAAACGCCCTTCCTGCTCACGGAAAGAAACCGTAAAGGACGGGAACAAGAGCCAAAATACAGTGAAGAAGACATACCAGGTATACGGAACAGTCAGTTGTAGAATTTCATAGTTCCTTACGGTAGCAGTGATCAGGCCAATGCTTAATACCGCACCAATGCTGGCATATACTTTGAAAGCCGCGCTATCGGAGTTCTTCCAGGTAATACCACTAATACAATGCACTTTGCTCATCGCCTTGCCTCAATGTAGTTGTCTGCAGCCTTTCATCCGGGGAAGAATTTCTTTCTCCCACAGTGACCTTGAATTCCCATGTCCCCCCTGGAGTTGCATTGCACAAACCCTGTTAAACACGGATACTTCTTTCCTGATTGCCTGGGTTTGGCTGTCAGTGAGCTCAATGCATTCCGGAACCAGCTGCATAACGCCATTCATCATTTCTGCCTTTATGAGGGCTGGGCCGTCTTTTGTGTCGGCCTCACAGGATTCATTAACATTGAATCCGAATGAACAGAGAAGCTGGCCCTGAGCCTTAGGCCCCATCTGAACCCCCCGGCTATCGACGGTAAAGCGGACGATTGCGTAATCCCCTCCCTGATCGCTGGTTATGTTCCTTACCAGCATGCTGACTGGAGTCATTTGAAGCCAGCTGTAGATGCCCAAAACGATTTCTTCTTTTAAAATCATATTCAATTTACTGGTTCTCATTTTCTCATTTATGAATATGAAAACATAAAAAAATGCTCTGTAAAGCCCTAATCTGTAGAAAGCAGAGGTTTTGTGGTTTTTAACTTGTACTCAATAAAAATTCCGGCAGCATCTGCTGTTGTTATTTCAGACAATATGGCATCAATGATTTCTGGCTCCGCGATATTATTGGACCCCTGCTTACGAACCATCTCTTTAACGCACTCAAAACGTCGGGCTGTTGCAGGGTCGATGACAAATGTATTTAGATGCACATCATCACATGCGCCAGACGTCTCATTTAGTTTCATTTTCACTCTCCAGATCAGGAATGAAGTCAAAATTGTACGCAATTGCTTTTTCAGGTGAATCACCCGCGATAAATTTTAACCATGAGTAAGAGTCTTGCTGATTAAGAAAAATAACGAGATAACCTTCGTCAGCACTGTTTCGATTCTTAATGAATTCAATCTCAGTATCCATGCCAAAACCAAATGGACCATGTATCACGCGCGACTGTTCTGGAAGCATTGAGCTGAACATTGATACCACGACATCCCTCAACTCTAAATTTTGGTGAGCAATGAAAGCAACTCTTTTACCCTCCTTAACAGAAGCTACAATTCTTTTAACACTCGACTTGACGTTATAGCGATACACAATCAACCGGAGTCGTGTCATGCAGAGGAAAATAATACATACGCAGCTGACAAGAGCCCCATAAACTGAGCCTTCAATAAACCAGTTGAGAAATCCCAAAACAACCAGTCCCAAAAAAGTAACTATACTCAACAGGAAAATATAAAAATTAATTTTACGGTCTTTTGGATACCAGGTAGATGCAACGGCTATAATAGCCATTACGCCGACTAATGCTGGACTGACCCCGCCCCGGTAGACGATCCTGCCCTATAGTGTGAGCACAGGAGGAGCCTATGGGCACACCACGATTTACACCTGAATTTAAGGAAGAAGCCGTCCGTCAAATAACGGAATGCGGTTATTCCGTCGCCGAAGTATCTGACCGTCTGGGTGTTTCTGCACACAGCCTCTACAAGTGGCTACGGGCTATCAAACCTGATAACAGCGAGCAGTATGCCCGGGGTTTACTGGAAGCTAAAAGCGAGATCCTGAAACTCCGGGCGCAGCTAAAACGAACCGAAGAAGAATGGGATATCCTAAAAAAGGCCGCGCGGTACTTTACAAGGGAGCCCGACTGAAGTACCGCTTTATCAATGAGCACTGCACTGTATGTGGTGTCATGACGATGTATCGGGTACTGAATGTCGCCCGGGCAGGGTACTATGCGTGGCTGCATAACCCTGTCTCAGCGCTTGATAAAGATAATCAGCGCCTGCTGATGCTTATCCACGACTCATACTCTCTGAGCGGAGGCGTATACGGTTACCGGCGGGTTCATGGCGATCTGAACGAAATCGGGGAAACCTGCGGAAAAATCCGGGTGGGTCGGATCATGCAACTGAACCGGATTAAAGCCGTGCGCGGCTATATAGCGCCACGTCGTATCGCTGGCAGGCCTTCAGTCGTTGCTCCTAATCGCGTGCAGCGGCAGTTCACTGTTGTCCGGGCCAACCAGGTCTGGGTCAACGATATTACTTATAGTGTGCCCGGAGTTCAGGGCGAGCATGGACGCTCAAATGAACTACGAGTCTGCCTGGAATATTGAACCGGTAACTCATGACGAGAAGCCTAACAATCCCACTGGGTGTGACGGTGGAGAACCTGAGCGGCAGTGACCTGCGGCATGCCTGCAGGGTGATGTAACCCGCTGACAACGGGGATTGAGGCGAGATCACTATGCCGAGATGATCCTCAAGGTTGAGTACTGAAAGGCTGAAGAACATGAACCCGTTAATCCGCCTCTGTGGGTTGAAAATGTCACCACGACCTACGTGATCTTACAGGTCGTGCAGAAGGAACCGGCAGTGATATGTAAGCACTGCCGGTCGAAGGTGTTTCGACAGGTATGCGAAACACCGGGACAGCAGCGTCTGGCACACTCGCGTTGCTGACTTCTGCCAACTTGCGGCAAGCAAGGATAAAGAGTGCGACGGGCAGCCTCCTCAGTATGTCTGAGTCCAGGCAGGTAAACCGGGGAAGGTCAGCGACGGATGTTAAGGGGGCATGGCCCCAATGACGCGCTGGCTGGCGGAGCTTCCGTAGTAGTCCGCGATGGGGAAAGCCCATTACATGGCGAAGGGAAGCAGTTTACATGTGTTTGCGACGTTAATTAACTGACCTAACGGGGTGAAGACCTTTGATAATCAGCGAAATGCAACGCAAGCTTGCCACATGGACAGCAGCCGATCCGTCCCGACGGATTGAACGACTGCTCCGTCTGATAACACAACCTGAATGGCTGGCGGAAGCTGCACGGATCACGCTCTCATCAAAAGGGGCTCATACCCCCGGCGTTGATGGTGTGAACAAAACAAAGCTGGAGGCCAGACTGGTTGTTGAGCTGCAAATCCTCAGGGATGAACTTCTCTCAGGTCACTACCAGCCCCTGCCTGCCCGACGGGTGTACATCCCTAAAAGCAACGGCAAACTGCGACCACTGGGTATCCCCGCGTTGCGGGATCGTATTGTTCAGCGGGCAAGCTGATGGCGATGGAGCCGATATGGGAGAGTGATTTTCATACGCTCTCGTATGGCTTCCGGCCTGAACGCAGTGTCCACCACGCGATCCGCACGGTGAAATTACAGCTCACCGACTGTGGGGAAACCCGGGGACGCTGGGTGATTGAAGGTGACCTGTCCAGCTACTTTGACACTGTACACCATCGACTGCTGATGAAAGCCGTACGCCGCAGGATCAGTGATGCACGCTTCATGACTCTGCTGTGGAAAACCATCAAGGCAGGACATATTGATGTTGGTCTCTTTCGGGCTGCCAGTGAAGGTGTGCCGCAGGGCGGCGTAATATCGCCGTTATTGTCGAATATCATGCTCAATGAGTTCGATCAGTACCTGCATAAACGCTACCTGAGCGGGAAAGCCAGAAAGGATCGCTGGTACTGGAATAGCAGTATCCAGCGGGGCCGGAGTACTGCGGTCAGAGAAAACTGGCAATGGAAACCTGCCGTTGCTTACTGTCGCTATGCCGATGACTTCGTACTTATCGTCAAGGGCACCAAAGCACAGGCGGAGGCCATCAGGGAAGAATGCCGGGGTGTGCTCGAAGACAGCTTGAAACTCAGGCTGAACATGGACAAGAGCAGGATCACCCATGTAAACGACGGTTTTATCTTTCTGGGTCACAGGATCATCCGCAAACGCAGTCGTTACGGTGATATGCGGGTGGTGTCGACGATCCCGAAGGAGAAAGCCAGAAACTTCGCCGCATCGCTGACGGCAGCGTTATCGGGCAATTACAGTGAAAGCAAAGTCGATATGGTTGAGACCCTCAACCGGAAACTGAAGGGCTGGGCCATGTTCTATCAGTTCGTTGATTTTAAGGCCAGTGTGTTCAGTTATATTGATCGTGTCGTGTTCTGGAAGCTGGCGCACTGGCTGGCCCGTAAATACCGTACCGGTATCGCATCCCTGATGAGGTGGTGGTGTAAATCACCGAAACCGGGTCAGAGCAAAACGTGGGTTTTATTTGGTAAAACCAATCACGGTAAGCTCAGCGGTGAAGTGCTGTACCGGTTGGTGGGGCAAGGCAAGAAGCTGTTTCGCTGGCGACTGCCCGAAGGTAACCATTACCTGAGGACGGAAACCAGAAACACGTATACATCGCGCTACACTAAAGTGGCAATGGCGTTCGCCAGCGTTTAAATGGAGAGCCGGATGCGCTGAAAGGTGCACGTCCGGTTCGGAGAGGAGAGGCAGGGAAATAGTCCGACTACGCCCTGCCTCTTACTCTACTCCGCACCTGGCAGGGCTGGCTGTATCTGGCGGTGGTTATCGATCTCTTTGCCCGTAATGTGGTCGGCTGGTCGATGAAACCCACTCTCTCGCGCGAACTGGCGCTCGACGCGCTGATGATGGCGGTCTGGCGCCGAAAACCGGACGGCGAGGTCATCGTACATAGCGATCAAGGTAGTCAGTACGGCAGTGACGACTGGCAGCGCTTCTGCCGGGCCAATAACCTGGCACCGAGCATGAGCCGGCGTGGCAACTGCCAGGATAATGCGGTGGCCGAATCGTTCTTCAGTTCACTGAAAAAAGAACGCATCAGGAAGAGAATATACAAAACCCGGGATCTGGCCCGGGCGGATATCTTCGATTACATTGAAGTGTTGTACAACCGAGCCCGGCGCCACAGTCACCTCGGCGGCGTCAGTCCGGAGGCCTTCGGACAGTCCTCGTCGTGAGGACAGAATTTGTCTACAGGCATGGGGTCAGTCCATAGTTACATCTAATGTATCCTATGAACCGAGCGTATTTTCCCCATTAAGGGAAGTATCTTTTTTTGAAATTCCCGTAAAACGGGAATGATAAGATAGAAAAGTTACTTTTGTAGTTGAGCATTTGCATTAAGACGCATGCACGTTAGAACCGCGTCAGATGGAACCCCTGGATTTCGGGCCAGTATGACGGACAAGAGGAAAAGACCTAAGCGAAGGCAAGCGGCAGGATCAATACTAATTTTATGTATAAAATTAATGTCTCTCTCGTCTTTGTTGATAGCTACAACTCCCCCCTCCATCATTGCTGTGGATTTACCATCAAAAGTAACTTTTACGTTTTTGTAGACTTGCTTATTATGGTGCTTTGTTTTTTTATCTTTCAGAACAGCCTCATGAGTAAGGCGAAGAAACGCCATACACAAGGTGATCACTTCATCATCATTCAGCTTTGTTGAAAAGGCCTTTTGACCAGTCCAGTCAAAACTTCCCGGCTTCGATACTAAAGGCCCCGCAAGGATAAGATTCACACTGCCATTTGTCTCAGAAAAATTGAGCTCAAGTGCTGTCTTACCGGAATTAAATACCTTTTCATTTCGGTAAGGTTGATGCTGTGGTACATCGTTATTTATATTTTCCACCAAATATGTCCTTCACCTTCGTTGATTAAATTCTTCACCAGACCAATGTAGGTATACCCTCCAGGTTGCTTCATCGCAAAAATATAAGCACTAGTCTCCAGCATTAGATAGTCTCCCGAGGGAGCACCAGGAGGAACCTCTGTAGAGCTAAGGCTTTTAGTGTGCTCCTTTTTAACTTGATCTCCTCCCTGAAAACGGGATCGGGAGACGTTCAGCCTTCACGGTTTTGTGAAAAAACCCCTTCCACAAGGGAGGGGACAGGTCAGAGGGTCCGGATAAAATCGGGTCCAATAATGGCAATGATCCGGGTACGGCTGGTCAGACGGATGATTTTTTGCTGGCCGAGTCCCCGCAATAGTTTTCTGATCTCTTTACTGCGCCGCACGTTCAGATCGTGCATCAGGTGTGCCCGTCCGGTGAAACTCAGCAAACCGTCGTGCGTGGCCAGAACCTCGAAACGCAGATGATGCCCTTCTGCCAGAAACGCAGCATGCCTTGCAGGACTGAGCCAGCTGAGAGCTTCCAGCATATCTTTCCATGCCCGACGCAACAGCTGCAGGGATGCCTGAAGACCGAATACCGGGCGGTTGTAATCCGGCGCACCGGTAACCGGATCTTCCTCCTGGAATTTCCTGACTGCTTCATGGTGCACCAGGCGATTACGCAAATCACGGATACGGGTAAATTTCTTTTCCAGCACGTGACGGGGGGGCCGGCCGGGGCTCCTGGGAACACTGACGGGAGCAGCTGGGGCCACAGGAGCGAGCTGTTCCGCGGTTCGTCGTAGTTTTTCGTCAGAAAATTGGTCCAGAAACCAAAGTCCAGCCCGGAGATCACCCGCTCTGCCGTCGGCGCCTTGCCCGCAGCACGGATACGTTTTGACACCTTACGGATACAGTCTTCCTCCCAGGCTGTCCGGTCATAAACCGGTTTCCCGTGATGCATGAGCTTCTGGCCACGGGCATCGGTTTTGTAGCGCTTGTTCTGGCGTATCCAGGTCTTGTCACCGATATAGCGGGGTAAATCAAAGATCCAGTTGGTATCGGTTCGCCAGTGTCCGGCAGCGCCGGGCAGCCGGGCAGCCGGGCAGCCGGGCATGGCGAATACTGTAATCGATGGCGTTACACAGCGTCACCTCAAGGCAGTGCATCAGCGGCTGCATGGCGGCGGAAACGGCTTTGTTCCAGTTATACCCGCCCAGTTCTTCACCAAGTTTCAGCTTCAACTAGGGTTCTACGCGGGTGCTATACAGGAGTTTTTCGAGCCCTGGTCCATGTCACTTCCCTGTGAACCGGACCGACTCTGTCTGCGGTTTCAGATGCCTGTCGCTGCTCGGTTTCACATGCGGGATTGATCCTTAACATTGCTTACCGGAGTAACTAACTGATTTTCGGATAATATATCCATTCACAGAAAGATTATTATTACCTGCCATACAGGATTAATCTTCCCTCCCCCTGAATATTAACAGGTTTAAAATACTTGACGTTTTTTTACAAAAGATCTATACCAAAATGAGAATGTCCACACACTGTAAAAGGAGTTTTTATGAAAACTTTATCGTTTGATGAAATGAAGAGGGTTTCAGGCGCTGGTCACTTCGGTGATGTGCGGGATGCCAATATGGGAAAAAGTAATAAAAATACCGGAAGTAGTAACAAAGGTAACACCGGTTATTACAATAATCTGGGGCAAGATGTTACAAACTGCAATAATGGTATTATTGGCGGCATGATTGCCGGTGCTCCTGGCGGTGTTTTGGGTCTGGGGGCGGGCCTGGTTGGTGGGGCGCTTGCAGGAGGCTGTTTTTCTCACGGGAATGGAAATGGAGGTGGTAGCGGTAAATCCTCCGGAAGTAATTGTGGTTCAGGAGTGGGCGGTACCTGTAAATAATCGTAGCTGAAATAAAAGGCACAGGGTGGTAAGTATAGATCTCTGTGCCAGTTATAATTTTTCCGGTCGCTGTTATAACGATGGAAAACTATAGCACCCCTGAATGGTCATTGAAATCGCAAGAATAAAACAAAGCCATTCATTAATGAGTGGAGTATAAAAGGAAGTAATATTCCGTAACTCAGCACTCTCGCATATGTCAGGATCACCGAGATAAAAAACAGGATAAACAAGCTTAATATATCATAATACCAGTGAAGGGATAAAAATATCAGTGAGGTTAAAACTACGGAAGTCATTGTGCTACACATCAATGTATTTTTAAAAAATCCATAAACAACACCTCTGAATATTATTTCCTCATACAGAGGTGCTAATATTATTACAGCAATGATATTTATAACTAGAATGACATTGATATCCAAGGGAGGGGACTGTACATATGACGACTGATAACGAAACATCATAAATTGAACTGATAAAATCAAAGACATAAACACAATAAATAAATCAATACGCCGTTCACCAAGACCGTAACCCTTTGTGTGTTTATAAAATTGAAAATAAACTGGGGTGATTGTAATCAATATCGCTGAAGACATTAAGGGGATAACCATATCAATACCAACAATACCTGTGTTAATCAGGTATGTCTGAAATATCCACGGATAAGCAAAGGCAATAAAAATAAATCCTAAACACACAAACAGTTCTTTATATTTTAAGTTGAAAAGTCGTGGCATTATAAATTCTCCTGTAAAGCGATGATGCGATCAGCTGAGTTAATAGTGGATTTTCTGTGCGCGATCACAATGCGTGTGATATTCAGCGATTTTATCGCATCGTTGATGTATTGTTCATTTGTATGATCCAGAGAACTGGTTGCTTCATCCATGAAGAGAATGGAGGGTTTTTTATAAATTGCCCTTGCGATAAAAATACGCTGTTTTTGTCCGCCTGATAAACCTTCACCCAGCTCTCCGATTAATGTATCATAACCCATCGGCATTCTTTCTATATCATCGTGTATCTGTGCAAATCTGGCACACTCAATCAGCCAGTTATCATCAATTTGAGTAGAAAAGGAACAGATATTATCCCTTAATGTCCCGGAGAAAAGCCTGTCATCCTGTAAAACGCAGGCGATTAATTTTTGATAGTTGTTAATACCCAATTCTTTTATGTCAATACCATCTACAAGTATATTCCCTTCACTTGTCGGGAATAATCCGCACAGTACCTTCAATAGCGTCGTTTTCCCTGTCCCGGAAGCACCTGTAATTGCTACATGCTCACCAGGTTGTATCTCTATATTTAGATGTCTTAGAGTATATGATGCATAACTATCATATTTATAACTGATATTCTTTGCCGACAGTGAGACAGGGCACATGTCATTTTTTACCGGAATATCATCTTTAAATGGGGTAACTTCAGTAAGTGCTATATCCGAAACCCTTTCGTTATGAAGGCTCATGATCTGAAGTCTGAGTAAAAAATCTATAAATGATGCAATTCGATCAGAAAACTGACCTCGATAGGAACTAAAAGCAACAAACATGCCAATTGTCATATTTCCCGATATCACTAAACTGGCTCCAAGCCAGAGGATGAGTATCTGCTCCATCGTCGCAATCAGTGTATTAATACCTCCAAAGAACAGGTTTAATCTGGATACTTTTATTCCGGTATTAATCGAGTCAACTTCAAGATTAAACCAGTTCTCCTCTCTCCGTTTATTCAGCCCCTGTACCTTTACAGTGGCAATACCATAAAGTGTCTCCATAAAGAAGGAATTAGCTCTTGCATCCTTTATTAAGGATTCTTCAGATAACTGACGATATCTGTTGTAGGTTAGTACCCGGATAAATACATATAGACAGGTAAAAAGGATAACAAACCAGGTAAGCCACCCGCCATAGAGTACCAACATAATCAATAATCCGATGATCATAATGGAGTCAATTATTGCACCGACAATACTGGTTGTAAACGTCTCCTGAAGGGTGTTCAGGGAACCAAATCGGCTCTGTATATCACCAAATTTTCGGCGTTCAAAATACTCTAGAGGCAATTTTAGTAAATGCTGCAGTAATCCCTTTTGCCATTGGGCATTAATAAATGATGACATAATCAGTACTGTCCATGAGCGAATAAGACCAGTAATGGTTCTGAGTGCCACAAAGAAAACAAGGCCGAAACAAATTAATGTTAATAGACCGGAGTCATTTGCCGGTATGGCATGATCCATGACCAGTTGGGTTGCAACAGGCATCACTAAGTTTATACTTTCAATAATGATAGACAGAAAAAATATTTTCGTCAGTGCACTGTATAAACCATGGGTATTTTCAAGCATGGCTCTAAGGCTGATTTTATTTTTTACGTTTTCTTTTAAAAAACTGTTGTCAGGCCATATTTCCAGAATAATACCTGTGAATTTTTTTGAGAGTTCACTCTTAGCAACCTTCACAATCCCGACTGATGGATCATGAACTGTGAATTTTCCATTCTTAATTTTTGTTAATACAACAAAATGATTAAAATCCCAGTGTAATATGCAAGGAAGCTTCACTGAATGTAACTCATCCAGCTCTACGGACACAGCTCTCGTAGACATATGCATCTTAACAGCGATATCATTTAAGCTTGCTAAATCAGTTCCTCTGCTCGAAAGATTGAATTTTTGTCTTAGCGTAAAGATATCAATATTCTTACCATAATAACCACATATCATTGCCAGGCATGCCAATCCACATTCCGAAGACTCTGTTTGGTGGATCATAGGAAAACGTGATTTCAAACCTAAATCAAGTTTGTTTTTTAATACACTGATAACTTCACTTTTCATGAATATTACCCTGAGCACTTTTTACCACATCATAGAGTGGTGATATCATCCATTGGTATATCTTTCGATTTTCTAGGAATAGTGTTATTTCTGCTCTCATCCCATTCTCCAGATGTATTTCTTCCTTGTTATAAAATATCCTATCATTTTCAGGTGTGACCATGACTCGGTAATAAGCATGGCCAGAGAATAACTTTATATTATCTAATAAGTGATAGCTTAACATTTCTTGTTGCGAAGAAGGAGACTTAGATATTGACTGAATGATGCCATTAAATTGTCCAAACTTTTCATATGCAAAAGCGTCATAGCGGATTCTGACGTGGTCACCTTTTTTTATATACGGAATGGCCATGTCAGGTATCCATAAAATTAAGTATAGTTTTCTATCTTCCTCCGGTATTATCTGGGACAGAGTATCACCTGCATTAACAATCTGACCCTGAGATACATTCAATGTATCGATTATGCCATCTGATGGTGATCTTATTATAATGCTACTATTTAGTCCTGATTTTATTAACTCTTTTTTAAGTTCATTGCGCTGTAATTTCATCTGATATATTCTGCTGTCATATTCTGAAGTCTGTATCTGAACTTCTCTCTCAAGATTTTTTATTTGCAATGCATTTTGTATATTTTGGTTTTTAATGGACAAGACTGAATTTTCTTGCTGATAGTAGAGCGACATTTGGTTTGTTAGCTGATCGTTGTTGATTAATCCATTTTTCCGGTACTGTTCATAATTTCTCATGTTGTTTTCCATTTTTTGTAATCCCTGCTCTGCAGTTCGTTCAATCGAAGACGAGATATCGTATGCTTCCTTATATTTATTTCTCTGATCTTTAATTGACTGCATTGTTTCGTCTCTCCCCTTTTCCAGGTTTCGGATGATCTCATCAATTCCATGTAACTGAGAAGTTATTTCGTTAAATTCGTTATCACTGACAACGCCGGATCGGGTTGTTTTACTTGTATCCAGCTCGTAAAGACGGTCCCATTTTCTAATTTTCTGCCCTTCCTTTACATATGATCTGACTACATATCCTTGTTGACTGGTTGATATTAAAATTGGACGGGGCCAGGTGGTGACTTCCGCGTACACATTAATACGCCTGGTATAACTGCCAGAAATGATGAAAACGATAAAAAAAGTTATAAAGACGAAGCAGCTTAAAACGATACACCATAAGGGGATTCCTGGCAGCAATATTGCTTTTGCTTTCCATACAGAATTACGGTGTTGTAACGCTTCCTGCCTGAACATTCCTTACTATCCTCCGGAGTTCCATTACTGGTGATGAACATTTATAATTGTTGATATATACTATAATAAATCATCGGAGATGACGTATGAAAAAAAATCAAGAAACCGCAATTCATGAAGCAGATGCCAGAGAGAAACAAGCTTTCCGATATCATCGCTGGATATTAAAGGGAGTATGGTGTTTTGCCGTTCTGTTTTTTATCTGGTTACTATTTCAGTCCCATCGCTAACGAACTGAGGTACTCTTTCTGCTCTGATGATCTCTGATAGATCAGACGGTGACCAACCTGTTATGATGTAACAGGAAGTGTTTCGCGGGACCAGCCATCCCGCATGAAATATTCTGAGAATAACTCATGCGTCATTTTTATGTGGGAAGTATACCGTCATTGAGCTATTTCAGCGCTTCGCTGGTTTTTTTGCCAGCGCTTGACTGTTTCTATTTCAGCAATAATATACTGACAACATTACGCAAAGT
Source organism: Klebsiella sp. X1-16S-Nf21 (assembly GCF_002837615.1). Classification (NCBI taxonomy): domain Bacteria; kingdom Pseudomonadati; phylum Pseudomonadota; class Gammaproteobacteria; order Enterobacterales; family Enterobacteriaceae; genus Klebsiella; species Klebsiella sp. X1-16S-Nf21. The sequence continues at coordinate 61,568 of NZ_PJDK01000021.1, read as the reverse complement.
GCATTAATGCATAAAATGCAAATATATTTAGTATTTATCTCTAATTACGCATTAAACTTCTCCCGGGCTCGTTACATCCTGAAACCCCAAAAATCGGAACCACCCAAATTGATGCATGGCATTGACTCAGTACCTCCTGAATTGGCATCTCGTTATACTTTGTAGAAACTGGAGGCTGGCGTGAAACTGAAAATACAGGACCTGAGACTGTTTAATCTCGTCTTTGAAAGTGAGCCGGGCTGGATACTCGATTTCTCCAACCGTACGCTGTCGGCTTTTTTTGATGAAGAGCTGAACATTGATATTGATGATGAACGTTATAAGGAAGAAGGAACCTCAAAAGCTAAACGGGTAAGATGTTTACTGAAACAGGTGGATCGTGAGACAGCCCTGCGGGTTCTTGATGCTCTGTGGCGGTATAAAATGGAGACCATGCCTGAGCAGGCCGAACAAAGCGGCAATGACTGGCTTGCACTGATTTCACGGCTGAAAAATACGTGCGCTGATACAGCCAAAGGCGACAGGCCTGTACAGGTATGGCACGGTGTTGACTGGCCTTCACTGATGGCCGAGATGAACGAGATGAAATCCCTGCCGCCACATCCGCGGGGTTTCCGTTTTGAAGCATGGCTTGCAGAACTTTTCAGTATCTTTAAGCTTTCCCCCCGCTCGTCATTCCGTAACACGGGCGAGCAGATTGACGGCAGCTTCCGGCTGAATGATGACTTTTACCTGTTGGAAGCTAAGTGGCATCAGAACAGAACGCCAGCGGCAGATTTGCACGTATTCGAAGGAAAACTCAGCACCAAGGCAAAGTGGGCCCGGGGCGTGTTCATCAGCTGGATGGGGTTTACTGATGAAGGTCTGACGGCCTTCGGGAAAGGAAAACGGGTGATCTGTGTCAGTGGTTATGATCTCTACCATTCACTCAGTCATGGTATCGCTCTGCCCGACCTTCTGGACGCAAAACTCCGACACGCAGCGGAAACAGGGGAGCCTTATGCCCAGTTCGACAGGCTTTACACTCTTAAGGGCATAATAAGCGGCACGCCGAAATAACCTGCAGGGTAATTCAAGAAATTACCCTGCAGAGAGCTGCTTACTTCACCCAGTCTTCCAGCACCAGACCCGGCACCCGCTCAAACTCTCTCATATTGTTCGTCACCAAGACGGCGCCGGCCGCGATGGCGTGGCCGGCAATGGCCGTGTCGTTCGGGCCGATCGGCGTCCCGGCGAGGCGCAGCGCCACCCGAATGTCCGTCGCGGCGTCCACCGCGGCCCGGTCCCAGGGGAGGATGGCATCGAGGCGCGCGCAGAACGCGTCGACCAGCTGAATATGGCGCGGCGAGGCCTTCGGGCCGGTGGCGCCGAAGCGCATCTCGGCATACGTCACGGCCGAGACCACGATGCGATCACCGCGCAGCACCGCCTGCTCCAGGCGCTTCAGCACCGCTGCCGGCTGCTCGCGCATGATGAACGAGCAGATGTTAGTGTCGAGCATCCAGGTTTTCTTCATGGCTCAAAGCGTCCTTCATCGCTGACCACATCCTCACGCTCCGCCATAAAGTCCGGATCGGCCCTGTCCAGCTGCGCGAACGAGCCCCAGGTCGGCCGGACGGGACGCAGAATGATGCTGTCCCCTTCCCGGACGATCTCCAGCTCGCTGACGCCGTCAAAATCCAGGTCCCGGGGCAGACGGATGGCGCGGTTATTGCCGTTTTTAAATATCGAAACTGTGCGCATGGATGTTCCTCCGGTTTGATCTGCATGATGTGTGATTACATATGTCTAGTATATGCCTGCATAAACTGATTGTATAGGTGTTGCATATGCAGATGCCAGACATGTATATATGCTAAACATATCCTTTCTTCTCTCATTTACACCGGAGATCCTAAAAGGCACTGTCGGGAAACGGAATTAATCTCTCACCGGACACTTGCTTTCGTTTCATCCAGGGGTCAGGATACTTCGAGGCTTATGGAGGCTGTTTTATGAAACGTTTTCTGTGTATGGCTGCAACGTTACTTGTCAGTACAACGGTATTTGCTGCGGGTGAGCTTGAAATTAATGATTCTCCGCTGACATTGGTTTTGAATGACCATAATCAGGCACGGGTGTCTTCCTGTAATAATTTTATTTCTCTGCGCAAAGCGGGTGAAACCGTGAAAGATTTACCCGGTCTTTCAGATCCTGATTACCGCATTGCTGAAGATGCTTTATTTTCATGCTGGCTGAAAGCCTATACGGTTGAGCACAACATGATCCAGTTTAATGAAACAAAACCAACGCTGAGTGAACTGCTGAAGCATTTTCCTGCCAGTTCGGCCTATACCGTAAGCCATGAGGAACATGAAGACATAGAGCAGCACTATGCGGGTAAAACGATTACCGAATATACCCCGGACCTGAAGGCCAGTGGCGACAGAATGGAATCCTCTGCCAGCTCAACCGGTTATGTTCTGGATGATTACTATTCTTTCACTGATAAAGAAGGGGAGCATCTCTACATTGTTGCTCTGACCGGTTACTCCGTTGGTGGCACGGCCAGTAACAAAGTATATTATCGCATTGATAATATGAACAATCGTGTCTGGAAGATAACCCGACTTGATGAAAACAGCCCGTTATGATGATGAAGGTGCTCAGTGAGCGCCTTTTGTGTTAACTATTTCTTTTTGCCTGCCTGCTGTAATTGTGCTTTGGTATCGTTATTACGCTTGTCTCCGATACCCGTCCGGTGAGACTCATCCGCCGCAGCGTTCCAGTCACCGCGATTAATGGCCGAGTTAAAATTAGGGAAGCCGCTTTTCAGTTTATTGATACCAAGATTAAAACCCATATCAACCAGCGCGGTTTTTCCTTCATTCGGAAAATTATCATAACCGGAGTAAAGACCCTTCAAACCTTTCTCCGTGGTTTGAACGTCTTTTATACACTGCCCGATAACCGCATCATTTGAGAGATGCAGGCTTCCCGGTACAGCTTTTGAGTCCTTTTTAAAGGCATTAAATGCCGAGGTGATATCTGCCTTAGAAACGGCTTCTTCATGCTCCATATCGTCACCATGACCATGAGTGACTTTTGTCCGGGTAAATGGTAATCCCGCCGCCATCTCTGCTGTAGAAAGCATATGGCCGATACCTACAGTAATATTACCTGCAGTATCTTTATACATGCTGTTTTTAAAGCCTTCATGCTCCTTCAGATTATTAACGCACATCGTCATATATGTACCGTTATAATCTTTCGTTGAGGCAATATTGATTGTGGCTTTGTCCGTAATCCCTTCATGCCGGTTGCCACCATTTCCGCCCGAGCCTCCTCCATAGCTGGAAGACCCCGTATTGCCGTCATAACTGTGAATCGGGCCGTACGGTGTATCATGATCATGCCACCCTGGCCCCTGATTTGAATCTTCGATACCCATATAAATTCCTCTTTGACGTTAATAACATAAAATATAAAAACTGTATTTATATACAGTATATATAGCTCACGCCTCAGAATGTTCACGTGTCAACAGCATGGTTTTAGATTTTTAACCGTATGCAGAGCAGTCAGTGGAGACGTACTCCTTCATATCCGCTGCTGGTATGTTTTTGTGGCGTGGCATCCGCTGTGTAAGAAGACTGGGCAGTGTCCATCAGCAAAGCACGCAATCCCGCGAAGAGAATGATGCCTCAGTGATGTGCTTCACTTCATCGCCGATACGTACCGTGTTAAAGTCTCTTCCCGTCATGATATGGACTGAACCCATGCCTGTAGACAAATTCAGCCCTCACGACGAGGCCTGTTCGAAGGGCTCCGGAGTGACGCCGCTGAGGTGACTGTGGCGCCAGGCCCGCTTTTTATATTCAGTCTTGCCGCCGTCTTCCGCTATCGTGAAGGGCTGGAAGATCAACTGGGTGCAATGGGCCTGGTCACTAACGCAGTGGTACTGTGGAACACGCTTTATATGCAAGAAGCACTGAGCTGGATGCGCAGTAATGGAGAAGAAACCGGGGTTGAAGATATCGCCCGGTTATCCCCACTGATGCACGGGCATATCAATATGCTGGGGCATTATACGTTCACGCTTCCGGAGGAGATTGTAAAAGGAGAACTGAGAGTATTAAATTTTAACATAAATAGCGAATTATCTTCTTAACGTACGTTTTCGTTCCATTGGGCCTCAATCCCCTTATAATAGTCAAATACGCTACTGCATCCCAGACAAGCAAAATTATAATTGTCTTAATACCAATGTTATATTGGATTCTCAGGATGAATTACGATTATTCATTTTTATTAAATCTTGGTTGAGCTCATTTTAACTATTCTCTCTGGCGCGGAACCGTTCAGCTGTCTTTTACAAAAAATAACGGTAAACACGGCTCCGGCCAAAGAAATTTTCACAGTACCGGATAATCGTGAGGCTGCCGCTTATCCAGCGGAGAGTTCATTGAGAAACTCCTGAGTAGTGATTTGCCTGCAATAACCTTTTATAGCGTTGAGAGAGTTTTGATGGCGTTCAGCCGACAGTGTCGCGCAAGCATCAGTCACTAAGGTTACCAGGTATCCCAGATCACAGGCGTCACGTACTGCGCTTTCAATACACTGGTCGGTAAGAAAACCCGCAACCACAAGATAACGGGTACCAAGGTTACGTAGTACATAATCAATGTTGGTCGAGATAAATACGCTGGAAGAGGTTTTTGACAGAACAATTTCATCATCTGCAGGAGCAATAGCTTCCAGAACCTGCGCGTCCCAGGAATCACGCGGCACGTTAAAGCCGGTAATTTTGTAGTCCAGGCTGCGGTCACGGCCATCTTTGGTCAGACTTTCTATAACGGTATACATCACTTCAACCTGACCTGCACGACATGCAGTCTGGATTTTTTGCATATTAGAAATTGTTTCGCGTTCAATTATATCAAAGAAGTAGCCGAACCTCTCACTCAGTTCGGTTGTCGACATCCCAACATATTCCCCACCATCACGGCGAGCATTGTAATTTTGTACATCAATAAATAACAGCGTTGCAGCTTGCTTCTCAATTGGGATCTCACGGCTGGACGGTTTAAACATTCGTTATGCCTCTTTTTTATATTGTTGACTGGTGAGAATGTTCCAGCTATCTGCGAATATTTGAGCCAGATCTTCTGCCCAGGTCCGTTGACCTTCTGATTCTGTAATCAAATCCTGACGAATTTCTATTTCAACATAGGGGAGTTCATTTTTATTGGCGTGCTGAGGAACAGCATAGTCAGTCACATCTGAAACGGAGTAAGGCAGATTATCTCCAACACACCATCGCCGGGTTTGTTTTAATTGCTCCAGCACCGTAAGAGCATATTCAGCCTGATGCTGGTACAGAACACCGATCTCCCATGGCCGCGATTCACCATGATATACCGGTGTAAAGCTGTGCATCGCGAGGATACAGGTCGGAATACCGTGTTTCTTCCTTTCAGTTAGTATCGCGCGTATAGCATCATGATAAGGTGTGAAAATTTCGTCACGCCTCTGGTCACGCTCCTGCTGGGTCAGGCCGATATTACCCGGAATGGAAGTGGCTTCAGACACCTCCGGGATGGAGCTGGGGATACCTGGTTGCCGGTTACAGTCGATCACAAGTCGGGAATATATCTGATGCACCAGTGGAGCGTTCAGTAAACGGCTAAGATGTCGGGAAACGGCCAGTACGCCCAAATCCCAGCCGATATGTCGATCTATTTCATGCTGCGGTAAACCTAAATCGCCAAGCTGGCGGGGGATACGTTTTCCACCATGGTCACAAAGGATCAAAAAAGGAGAAATGCCCGATTGGTTTTCCATCATTACCGGAGCAGGTTCATCTGAAAAAAGAAGAGGGGAGCTCACGTCTCGATTACCTCATTTGGATTTTGCATTTAAAGATAGGGGGCCAAGAGCTTCCCACTGCTGCAGGCGCTGTACGGTTTTATCACCCTGGCTTTCCATAATGCTGGCGATAATGGCATCAATAAGGACAATACCGGCGGCGTACCCATCAAAAAGCCATGGTGTTTCGACATGGATGGCCAGAACGACTTTAGCGAGAGAAGCTATGGGGGAAAGTTGGGTATCCGTCACGGCTATGAGTGTGGCACCGCGTGCCACAATCTCCTGTGCCAGCTGATACATATCCTGCTGGTAACGACGAAAATCGAACAACACGAATACGTCATTTTTATTAACGTCTATGATCTGCTGAATACGATCGTGATGGTTTTCGGCGAGTACTTCCACACCGCGTCTCACCTGTTGCAGGTTGCGGCCAAAATACATTGCCAGAGACTGGCTGATACGACCGCCACCGAGGATAATATGATGTTCTTTAGCACCGATGAGACGGGTGGCTTCAGCTATCTCATATTCCGCTATGTCACGTAAGGAACACTGTATCGCCAGCGTCGAGGATGTTATGGCGGCTTCTATCAACGACGATGCGCTTTCTGTCGTTACCCAGTTATCCAGGCGCTGTAAAGGGCCTTTAGCCTGTTCCGATATTTCATCCCTCAGCGCCTGCTGAAAATCAACGAAACCACCATATCCCATTCGACGGGCAAAACGCACCACGGAAGGCAGACTGACGCCAGCCCGATCGGCCAGCATTTGCACTGAACCTAAACCAGCACCGGGATAGTCAGCCAGCATGGCCCTGGCAATTTTACGCTCTGCAGGACTTAGCTCCGCCATGTTGTCTTTTATCTGTTGTGCCAGCACCTGGCTCTCCTTCATTCCACTTCAGGCAAATAACATTACCACAAGCGTTACGTCTGAATCATACGAATTTAATATATATTACACATATTGATTTTTTTCCATATATGTAACATACATAAAAAATAATCAAGCGGTGTTTTTTATTCCAACTATAACGGGAGTTTTCGATTTAATGGGCAAGCAATCTATACGTGTCGATGATGAATTCATTGATTTACAAGACATAAGTGAGAACCTCAGAGCTCTGGGGGTCACGACCCTTTTTACCTCGCTGGTCGATTCTGCGGGCGTAATCCGAGGCAAATCTGTCCCGGTAAATCGGCTCAAAACCCTTTGTCAGTCAGGGGTGGGAGCATCACCTTCCTGGGCTCTGTTCTGCGCCGATAACGCGATTGCCTGGATCCCGGCATTCACGGCTGTTGGCGATCATCGCCTTCGTGCCGATATCAGCTCACTGGTGACATTTCAGGATGGTTTTTGCTGGGCTCCGGTGGATGTTTTTGAACAGGAAGGGCAGCACGCCGCCTGGTGCAGCCGTCATTTTCTACGCCAGCAGGTCACAGCACTGCAAAAACAGGGCATCGAAACTCTGGCAGCCGGTGAGCTTGAATTCTATTTGTTACCAGAACAGGACGTACCGGGTCATAGCGGATGGCACGCTTACGGTATAGGGGGGCTACTGGCACATGAGTCGATGATCAATGATCTCGTCAGAACGCTTGAGGAAGCGAGTGTCGGCTTGGAACAATTTCATGCTGAATATGGCTCCTGCCAGTTTGAGCTTTCACTGGCACCGGCCGATCCCGTGACAATGGTGGATCGCCTGGTGCTGACACGTATTTTACTGGGCCGTATTGCGCGCAAACACCATTTACGTGTCAGTTTCTCCCCAAGGCCATTTGCGAATGAGGCAGGTAACGGTGCTCATCTGCATTACTCCTTTACACGTGAGGGGCAACCTCTGCTGGCCGGCGGTACCGGTATCTACGGTATTACCGCTGAGGGTGGGAGCCTGATAGCGGGGATCGTACGATATCTGCCGGAAATGGTGGCATTACTTGCCCCGTCAGTATTGTCTGCCGAACGCCTGCAACCCGGCCACTGGTCAGGCGCGTATGCCTGCTGGGGACTGGAAAACAGGGAAGCCGCAGTACGTTACTGTGCGGCAAATCGGGGCAACCCTTATGGCGCACATCTTGAAGTTAAGTGTATAGATCCTGCTGCCAACCCCTACATTGCCTGTGGCGCAGTGCTTGGGATGGCGCTGGCTGGTCTGAAAGACGAACTTCCCCTACCGCAGCCTACACAATCTGCTCCAGCCGATCTCTCAGAAGCTGAACGCAATGAGCAGAATATCCAGCGACTTATCACAAACCACAGCGAGGCCTTAACCCGTCTCGCGCAAAGCTCACTGGCGCAGTCAATGTTACCTCCGGAGCTACTGGGCGCGCTGATCGCCGTACGTCAGCATGAACAGGATACCTGGGGACATCTACCGTTAGAAACCATCACGGAGATATTCCGCTTCGCATGGTCGGTTTAAGTCTGAACAACATCGGGGCAACCCATAACACATCTCGCAAATTAATTGCGCTTATGAGGGTGATGAAGATGAGTCATGCATCAAATAAAAAGCGAAGTTTAAAACTCTGGGAGGCTCTGGCGCTCTCTTTGGGAATGGTTGGGCCAACACTGGCTATGTCAGGTAATGCGCAGGGGTTAATCGACTCAGTTGGCAAAGCATTGCCGATTGTGTTTGTGTTAGGTCTGATCGGGGTAGCATTAATTGCCTATGGTTTTATCCGTTTGACCCGATTTTATAATCACGCTGGTAGTGCCTACGGTTTGGTCGGAAAAACTGTCGGTCCTCGCGCCGGGTTCTTTTCCGGTTTTGCCATTATGGGGACGTATCTTTTCTTTTCGATTGGCACACTTGCGGCACTCGGTGCATTTACCAATGCTTTTCTGGCCGCATTATTCCCCTCCTCCGGTTTTCAGATCCCATGGATTATCACTGCGACAGTTGGGGTGATATTTAGCTGGATCCTGAATTCTCGTGATGGAAAGACGGTCGCTCGCGTACTGATGGTGATTGAGGGGCTCGGCATTGTATTGATGCTGGTACTGGCTGCAGTGATTGTCGTAAATCAACCGGCGACAGGGGCTGAACATGCTTCATTGTTCAGTTTGAATGGCGTCAGTTTTCAGGCGGTAATGGCTGGCGTCGTCGCCGCTTTCCTCTCCTGGGCTGGCTTTGAGGCCTGTGCCACCCTCGGGGAAGAGACAGAAAACCCCAAGCGCAATATTCCGCTGGCACTGCTGGGTTCCATTCTGCTGACCGGTGTGCTGTTTGTGGGGATGATGTATGTACAAACCCTTGGTTTTGGCCTTAGTGAATCGGGCCTGAATGCCTTCAAAAATTCAGCGAACTCCCTGGGTACATTATCACAAACATACGTTGGCACTGCATTTACCTTAGCGATGTTGTTTACCGCCATGATGTCTGCCTTCGCGGCAAATTTATCTGCCGCCGCCACCTCCAGCCGTCTGTTATTTGCGCTCGCTCGCGATGGGTTTGGTCCAGCGTGTTTTGCGAAAATGTCAGATAAAAATCATCAACCTCGTAACGCCTTAACCCTGATACTTATTCTCAGTCTGCTGGTTGATGTTGTGGCCTGGCTGAGTGGTAAACCGGCAATGGGAACGGGTAATAGCGCGATAGATGCATACTTTTATTTTGCGATCATCGGCTCCGTTTGCCTTATGGTTGCCTATCTGATGATTGAGATTGGTGTGATTAATTTTATCGCCCGTATGGGTCAGAACATCCGTAAATGGGAGCTGATCATGCCAGCACTGGGCATCGTCATTATGGTGATGTCGTTGTATTTCAATGTGGCAGGCCAGGAAGAGCTCTTTAGTCCGGCACTGGTGGCGTTTTACTGGTGCATCGCCGGGCTGATCACCATCATTTCGGCACCCAAACTGGTACGAAATATCGGATTGTCCCTGGCGTCAGAGTTTGCAACCCCAGGTGATAAAGTGGCAACCAGGACAGTACAAAAGGAATGGATATGAGCAAGCAGATCTTTCCTGACGAAGCAGCCAGTTTGTATCAGCGAGACATCAGGTCCGTAGCTGGAATTGAGAAGTTACGCTTCTTCCCGTTAGCCGTTACCGCTGGCAAGGGATGCTGGTTAACTGAAGCAGGTGGCCGGGAATTGCTCGACCTGTCAGCCACCTGGACCGCGGCAGGACTGGGTCATGGTCACCCGGAAATCACCGCGGCTATCACCAGGGCTGCACAGAATCCATCCGGGGCCGGTGGCCTTTCAGCGGTACACCCGGATTCGGTCGGACTTGCAGAGGAGCTGTTGGCAATTACCCCGGGCAACGGGGATCGCTGCGTCTATCTCGGACATGCTGGTAGCGATGCCAACGATGTGGCGCTTCGCGCCTGCCGGCTCGCCAGCGGAAAACGTAAGGTCGTGGCTTTTGCGCATGGGTATCACGGAGGTATCGGGCTGGCGATGAAAGTATCTGGGGTGCATATATCGGCAGGTAACGCAGCTGATCCAGACCTCTACCTGGCCACTTATCCAAATCCATTCAGAACCAATGATGAAGGCTCCGCGGCAGTCAGCGCAAGCCTGCACGAAGTTAAAGAACAACTCGATCAAGGTGATGTGGCTTGTGTGATTGTTGAACCCATCCTGTCGGATGGAGGGATGGTCGTACCACCAAAAGATTTTTTAGGTGGGTTACATCGATTATGCGTAAAGGCGGGTGTGCCGCTGATATGCGATGAAGTCAAAATGGGTCTGGGGCGCCCCGGGCTGATGCACGCCTTCCAGCATGAGAACATCGTTCCGGAAATCGTCACTTTTGGCAAAGTGTTAGGTGGAGGTTTGCCGCTTTCTGCAACTGTGGGACCCAAAGAGATCCTTGGTGGTCCCGCAGCGCATGCATTGCTTACCACCGCAGGAAATCCTATATGTACAGCCGTAGGCCGTTCTGTGTTGCGTGTGCTGCAGCACGAAGAACTGCCTGAACGTGCAGCTCAGGCTGGGCTTTACTTCATTCAACTTCTGCGTGAGCTGGCGAAGGACTTACCCGAGATCGGCGATGTTCGTGGGCATGGTCTGGCTATTGGCATCGAGTTAGTCGTTCCTGACGGCAGCAAAAATCCGGATCGGGCGCTCGCGCAAAAAGTCGTATATCAGGCATGGAAAGAGGGCATGGTGGTGTACTATGTCGGGGGGAATGTGCTGGAAATAACGCCACCGTTAATTATTACCCGGGATGAGATAACCTGCGCGGTAGAAAAACTATCGCTCGCAATACGGAATGCCCCGAAGGTCACACGTGAAGAAATACAGCCTTATGCAGGCTGGTGAGTCTTCCTCATTATAAATCACCTCGCCAGCCAGTCTGGCGAGGTCTGCTTTTAGTGATGTGTGGCCTTATGCAATAGCCCCACCACCATCGAAGTTTTCACCTGTGCCACCAGAGTTAACCGGGATGATGTTCCACTATTTAATGTTTTTACAGTAGGTGAGACGTTAAGCCCGGTACGTGCAAGGGCTGGACTGAAAATAGATCCTGATTTTTCTTTGGAAAATCACCCTGAAATAGATTGCCTGATTGTTCCGGGTGGGGTCGTAAGCGCTGAACTTGAGAAGCAAAACGTGCTTGAGTGGATTGCTAAGCAAGCATTAACTACGACGATAACCGCATCGGTATGTACAGGTGCTTTTTTACTGACAGCCGCCGGGATCATGGAGGGCAAATCGGCCACAACGCACTGGGACGATGTAACAGATTTGCGTGCAATGTTCCCCTGGCTTTTCGTAAAAGAACGGGTGCGGTGGGTTGATGAGGACGAAATCGTGACTTCGGCAGGAATTTCAGCTGGTATCGATATGAGTTTGCATTTAGTCGAGTGGCTTAATAACAGGGAACTGACACTATTAACTGCGAAACAACTTGAGTTTGACAAGACTGAGAACCAACCGTCAGTTTAGTACACTTCAGTCAGGCCAATGAACTAAATTAGCGATACAGGATAGTTTTGTATTGAGCCAACGATGGCAACTATCCTGAATTTCCGTTCTTTGCTTTAATCGAGCGGGAGCCAGTCATGAAACAAAAATCTTACTACTCTTATCGATCTTTCATCCACACGGAGCAGAAAATGTACTCTTCGATGTCTAAAACAATAATAATAGGTGGCAGCCGTTTTATGTTCGAAGGGTACATGCCCGGATCCGGGTATTGGATATAATTAAGGCTCCAGTGATTTCTCTGCTGGAATGATCTTACTTTAAAGCAATTCATGTTAAGATACGGGAACCTTTTCAGTAATAATGTTTCCTCTTCTGCCACCAAGGCTTGACGGGCATTAGGAAAGCGTGGATCGGGGATAATCTCCTTTCTCTCTGTCTTTTCAGGTTTAGCGGCTGCCGGCGCTTCGCTTTTTTTCATGCTGACGCGTGCTTTCATGGCACCGATGGCGGCAACGGCCTGCACCAGGGTTTCACGCTCCGGGCGGGTGAGCAGATCGTCTTCACAAATCAGGGTGTTCAGATTATCGATCAGGGTGGCCAGACGGGTTTCAGTGACTTTCATGGTTCAGCTTTTGTTCCTTGTGGTGGTTGGGGTCGGTCCCTGCTCTCATGCCCCTGGCCGGAGATCGTCAGCCGGGGTTTTGGGTCGCGTGCTACGTGGCCTGTTGAAGATAACGGGCTCACGCCCTCTTTCCCGAGCCGGCATCGTCCCACACCATCACCGTGGCCAGATGCTCCGCCACCTCCCGCCCCGTGTAGCCGGCCAGGATAGCCAGCGCCCGGTCGGCCGCGTCACGGGACAGCGGACTCCAGAACCCGAATCCGTCCGTCATCAGGAGCCACTGCAGACGTTCAGTCCAGCTCTCGCCGGGTTTACGGACCGGCGAAAACACAATCTCCGTTAGCTGTTTGCGGTTGCAGTACAGCTGGCGCTGCTCCAGTTCGTCCAGCAGGCTGTTCAGTTCGCGCCGGTCAGCTTCTTCCTGACTCATTTGTGGCCAGCGGATGCGGTGCCACTGCAGCTCCTTGACCTGGCCGGCGGTAAACCCTGCGCGGGCCAGCAGATCAGCCAGCGCGGTCTGCGTGTCATCCTCACAGCCGGCCGCCGTGAGCGGGAAGGCCTCAGGACTGTCGCGCAGAACCTGCAGCAGGCGGCCGGCGCCGGCAGGCCGCGGAGCGGCCCGGCAGGCGTGGTAACGGCCTGCCTGATCTCCTCATTCAGGCCGGTTATCCCCTCCGCCTGCAGCGCGGTGTCCAGCTGGCGGTACCAGGTGCCGATCTGGTCCGCCGGCGCGGTAACGTTCCGCGTGCCCTCCTCCGGCGTGGCGCTCTCATTGATCTGCACCCGGACCGCTATCCCCGCATCGTGACAGGCTTGCTGTCAGGTGGCGACCTGCAGGGGATCGCCTTCCAGGCGTGTCAGCTGCCCGGCCGCATTCCACAGCTGCAGACCGGTGGTTCCGTCAAGACGGATCACGTAGTCACCCCGCAACGCCAGGTGCCATCGACTATCCAGCTCCACCGGCTGGTCGTCAGCCTCATCTGCCTGGATAGGCGGGACCAGGGGCAGAACCCGGATCTCCGTCGCGGGCAGGTTGCGCAGCCAGCCCGCGGCTTCCATGCACCGGTAGGAGGCGCGCAGGTTCGGCCCGTACACCGGGGCGTCGCCGCCCTGATCCAGCACCCGCTCAATATCCCGCGTCGCCACCGGTCCCGGACGTTTCGCATCGAGGGCGATCAGCACAATCAGCACCCGCCGCTGAAGCGGTGACGGGCGGCGGCTTTTTTTCTCCGTCACGCCCGGATCTCCCTGAGAGCATGGATCAGCCTCTCAAGGTGCAGCCTGTCAGCGTCAATGCGCTCCATGTCCGGCACGCCCGGGTACCCGCTCATCGCGAGGATAAACCAGAACCGGAGAATGTCTGAGGCCCTGTTCAGCTCCTGGACTTAGTACGGGCGTCCAGGCGAAGGTCGCTTTTCCTGATTTCTTCCTCTGCCTTTTGCGTCAGCAACTCATAGCTGAGTGAAAACGTCACTTCGTTATCCATCCTGTACGCTCCGTCTGATAATGTCCTGTTAAGTATAAAATCATACTTCGAATGATTTCTTACTCGGTCTTAAAAAATCATATTAGATGTGATTCTATATTTAATGCTAAATATCAAACATAGTATTATTATGAATTTAAATAACTAAAAATCGACAAATATCTTCCAGGAGCGCCGTTTTTAGCGGTTGGACAGAACAATCGATTGTCGTTGTTTACGAACTTTGGCGAACTTTGCTAATTCAAAATGCCCCATCCATGCCCCTTTGATGTCACAGCTATCAAACAGGACCATCATCCTGCCTCATATCGTTGATCACGTGCGTTGCAACTCAGGGCTCTTCAACTTCTCCAGGCCCCCCTTAAGTAAAAACATACCCATGCAACCGGAACTTTAACTTAACTGTTCAGACCAGAAATATCTGGAAACATCTGAAATTTTCTCAGAAGATATACTCTGCGCAAAGACGCACACAGCAATAATGTAATGAAGTTTTTTCCCCTGAGTGTGCCTGCTCCGGGGATTTTTTTATCAAACAGGACTATCACCCTACCTCACTCGCCTACCGGAAAATATTTGTAAACCGTCTTAACCCCTACGCCGATCACGTCGGACACCTGCTGGCGTGTAGCCCCTTTCTCAAGCATGCGTCGGCAACGATCCACAACTTCTGTGGTCATTATCCGGCGGCGGCCACCGATGCGCCCCTGCTCCCTTGCCGCTGCTAAACCGGCGCGGGTACGCTCGACGATCAGCTCTCTTTCCATTTCCGCCAGAGCACTCATTACGTGGAAGAAAAAGCGGCCTGCTGGCGTACTGGTATCGATGCTGTCAGTCAGACTCCGGAAATTTACCCCGCGCTGCTGAAGCTCCGACACGAGCGTTATCAGATCGCGCACGCTGCGCCCGAGCCGATCCAGTTTCCAGACCACCAGCACGTCCTCCGGTCGGAGTCGCCGCAGCGCACGCTTTAATCCTGGTCTCCTGGCGTTCTTTCCGCTCGCCGTATCCTCGAAAACCAGCTCACATTCTGCGCGGTTCAGCGCACTTTTCTGTAAATCGAGGTTTTGATCCCCGGTCGATACCCTAGCGTAACCAATCAGCACTCTCTAACTCCTTGAAATAGCTGATTGTAAAAAGCTCCGGTCTTTCGCTCAAACCCTCGTTTGCGCGAACGCCTTTTTTGGAGCAAAAAACATGGCCTTTAACCCGGAGCTGGGGAGCACGTCTCCCGCAGTGCTGCTCGATAACGCCGAGCGCCTGGATAAGCTGGTGGATGGTGATGCGCCGACCGAACCGGACCGCGCTGGCGTTGATCTGGATACCTGGCGCGGAATGATGGCGAAGAATGACCAGATTCGTCAGAACCTCGTGCCATTGAGTAAGCAGTACATGACGCCTGAGGCGGCCCAGGCCGATATCCTCAATATTCCGGATGGCAGCACCACTTTTGTGCGCAGTTCTGATGATGCTTATCTGGCTGTTGAATACAAGAACACGGGTGGAACGTTAGAGGCTACTGGGCGCAGGATGATTTCAGCGGGATATGTTGACGCGTTGAGGGATTTAGTTACCACCGAACTGGCGAAGATTATGGCCTTCGGTGCCGCGCAGACAACCGATGCTTATCCGGACATTGCCGGGCTGATTCTTGATAGTGTAGGGAACGCCGTTTATCGCCGTTACGCCGATGGCACGAGCCAGTTTCCGGCACTGATGATTGGTTCAGGGATTGAACTTGGGCAAATGGGGGGCGGAGGATTTGTCTGCCAGATGCGCGCCACTGGAGAAGAAATATTTAATATTTCCGCAATGGGAAACCTGACACATAGCAGCGTGACCACATGGTTTGCTGATGATGAAAGCGTCAGTGATTATGCTGAAATACACATGGATCCACAGGGCCGAATTTACCGGAGAGTGCGCAGGGATGGTACTGATGAGCGGGTCGGCGATGAAACGCCTGATAACGATGCTTCTGAATACCCCATGATTGCTTCAGTTGATGGAAATATCATTGCGGTAGATGGCAGCGATGTAACTCAGATCACGAACGACTCCGGAGTTTCAAATATTGCTCCTGTTGCATTCGCTAAATTTCTTCGTTTTCTGTCCAACCTTAGCGGCAACTATCTGACGAATCGCTCAACGTATAACGGGAAATACCGGGTGCGTGAAAGCAAGAATATCCTGCTTCATTACATTGGCACCGGGCAATCTCTTAAAGCAGGGGGATCGACGATTAGCCAGGCTCCTGTCACTATCGCCTCAGAAGCAGACTATGGAGTGATCAGTTTTTCAACTGGCCCGAAGGTCGATTTCAAATACGATACTCTGGACGAATCCCTGCTGGGATCGGCCACCCCTGCGCGAGAAAACGTGGGCACCCGTCCCGGCCAGGAGTCACCATCCAGCGGCATAGCCTATAAAATTCATGAGCTGACAGGGCATGCCGTTTTGGCCTCCACCGCTGCAAGTTCGGGTACAGATATTGCGGGTATTTCGGCTGGAACCGCCACGTTTACCGCCGCCACCAAAATGATTCAGGCGGCCGTTGCGATGGCTGATGAACTGGGCATGGAGTATTTCCCGGTACTTGTGCTCATCCACGGAAATCAGAATGCAGCAGCAGGCACATCTATATCCAGTTATCGCACAGCAATGGAAACCCCCTTCTTTACCGAGAATGCCCTCGATAATCTGATCTGCTGTCATGGCGCCTTAACTCCGGTAATGCGCTCCCAGAAATAGGTCAAAGCAACAGAACCCATTGCCCCGCTAATTCCGGAAGTCGCCAGTATCATGTAAATGCTCAGTCCGCTTTCAATGCTCACCAGGCCAGCAATAACGTCGGTAAACCCTGAAACCACCATTTGGGCAAGAGCATTGAACAAGCTCCATGTTGCCTTGCTCTGCTTCACATCTATCAGGTAGCGGACAAGTCCACCCCAGCAAGCAATGATCAGCAGAACCAGCCAGGACATCCCGGCAATGCTCTCTTTGTCTTGCATACGTTTAGCCATAGTTACCGCCTTCGATGAAAGATCGGGAAGCTGTGTGAATAAATTGGCGGGCTCTGCGCAAGCGCCCTGCGATTGGGTTATGAACCGTCGCAGGTGAGCCCTGTATGAAGAAAGGCCGCCAGATTGATTTACGACAAAGCACTGTGTGACTAACGTTCTGGCCGCGCATTGAGGGTTTAAGTTTCAGAAAATAAAGAGATAAAAAAATCAAGCCACCAAAATTGAGGATCACAAAATCAAAGCATTGATTTTATTAAAAAAAAATAAATCAAAGCAAAAAATAGGAATGCAGACAAGCATATTTTACTTATTAATAAGTAATTTACGGAATTAGACACCATAAAAATCAATAAAATCAATAAACCATAAATTCAGATTAATTAGTTAAAATTAACAAGTTTTAAGGGTTAGGATTTTTCT
This sequence comes from Klebsiella sp. X1-16S-Nf21, assembly GCF_002837615.1. Classification (NCBI taxonomy): domain Bacteria; kingdom Pseudomonadati; phylum Pseudomonadota; class Gammaproteobacteria; order Enterobacterales; family Enterobacteriaceae; genus Klebsiella; species Klebsiella sp. X1-16S-Nf21. The sequence continues at coordinate 44,279 of NZ_PJDK01000021.1, read as the reverse complement.
CACTACAACTATAAATTCTTCCCAATCAATGAAAGAAAGTACTTTGGGGTAGAAATTACATGTCAAATTTACTGATGCTAGCCTTAGCTATAGCTCTTCTTCTTATTGGTATTGGTTTTCTTGTCTCTTATATAAGAGACAGGAAAAAATATAAAAATACTTTTAACAATAGGCGTTGATAGCCACTCATCAGAAATAGAAACAGGTTAGACACATCTTCTAACCAATAAAATTATAAACCTAAGGGATTTCGACCAAATCATATTCATAACTTCGCGTTAGCTAACAATTTCTATGTCTGAACACGCTGCAAATAAAAAGACTTAACTAGTTTGCATAGGCTGGAGTGTCGCGATTATTTATAGTGCTGTAGTAAATCGCTATGATTTACGGACTGGGGAAGCCTGAGACTCACCCCAGTGCCCTTAAAATCTGATTGATGCTTTTGAGGTCCGCTTCCCGAAGTGGTCCTTTTTTTAACTGAACATAAATCCTGAGTTAGATCTTCTGATTGCCGGGACAGTCTTTAGCTTTTTATGGTTCAGGTAGGTAAAGGCGGGTTGCAGGTCTACTTCCCTGCCGTCACCGTTGACATTATTTAAAGTCCTACACGTCCGGACTAATGCTTCGGTAGATTTGAATCTACACCTGCTGTGTGTGGTGCCGGGTGCCTCCCGGTGGATCATATGCGGCCTCAGATCCCCGCTTGCTATCCCTGGACCAAAAAAGCCAGAACGCCGCAGCGCCCCTCCGCTTAGGGGGATTCACCACGCCAGAAATTTAACATTCAGTCCTTCAGGTTTCAACACTCTGCCTGTTGGAGATATCGGCTCACCATTGCCGCCAAGCCTGATGTTATCAGCGTGTAGCGGCATGTTTTCCTCTTTGATAAAATTGATTCGCAAAAGAACACAACATCAACGGGAGCAATAATGTCTAAGTACTCAGAACTTTTACAGGTAATCAAATCCCGCGTTTGTCAAAATAACGACTTCCCCCAAACATCACTGGCAGACTCACACAGTTACAGAACCAGGCAGGTTTGGTATCGAATAGGACAAATATTCACTCTTGAATGTATTCTCGATGAGTACAGGAAACATTTTTCATCGGATTATTATTATCTTGATAACGATAAGGCTCTTCATCACCTTATCTTCGAAATGACCAAGTGGAAACCTGAAGAGATTAGAAGGCTCTCGCTAAACGACAGTCTCTTTATCATTGCCAGTCAACTAAAGCCCAGTTATATGTCAGAAGATGCTGCCGCTTTCCTAGCGTCACTCAATCTGCCGACTGCCCACTATCCTGTTGAGGATTTTCCACAAGAGGACTGGGATCCCAGGGAAAACTCAGAATTCCTTCAAAGCTACCAGTAGTGACTCGCCCAATCTCCGCAGAGATCTGACTCAGCCGTTCCTCAAGAGCGGCTTTTTCTGCCACCAGGCGGAAGATGGATTTTCTGTTGCCCAAGCCAGTCTTCAAGCTGTTGAGTGGTCATGCCTGGGTTAAAAAAATATGGTTGTTGCATAGCTTCCCCCAGAAAAGAAAAAACCCGCCGGAGCAGGGTTTCGATGATTAGGCTGTGTGTCGAAGTGACCACTCCTAACACGTTATACTAAAAAATGCGGACCGCACTAGCACTTTTTTGACTATTTGGAATACTCACCACGGCATCCATTTCCAGGCGAACATCCAGCATCGACAGGCATCCCTCGATAAACCCTTCGGCAAGTAGCATCTCTATGCGTATCTGCTTCTCGCTTTTCTTCCTGTGCTTCGCCATCTGCTGTTTAGAGAACCGGAGAATGTCATGCCCAACCAACAGCTGGTAATCATACGGACATTTTTTCAACAGACGCGCCATGCAGCCTTCGATAATCAGCCCGTCGTCGTCGGTGCACATAATTCGAGTTTTGCTGGTTTGCGGAAGTAATCCTTTAAAACCGGCGGCAATGGAAGAATAATCAATATTGCATGTGTCGCTTTCCGCCCATGCGCCCCACATATCGAGAACCATTTGCATATCACGCATTGTTGTTATCTCCCACGCTGTCGCTATCAGAAATTAAAATTTGTCCGGTTACACCCCAGAGTTTTGTTACCCGCAAATCCCAGATATGTGCATCATTGGCATACAGAGCGTCCACCAGTGCTTTAATCATGTTATCGACATCCGGTTTTTGCTGATGAGCCTTACCGTTCATCACTGCGCGTTTCTTCTGACTCCAGCTCGCCGGCATCGGCAGGATGAATGTGATGTGACTTCCCGCCTCCAGCATGGTGACCTTCTTCAGGCAGACCTCATCGCACAACGCCCGGTAGCGAAGCACTACCTCCCGCTGCTTCCATTTATCTGCGCGGGTTTGCCGGGGTTTTCCCATTGGGGTAATGTTAAAAATCTGCACTTTTTGCCTGGCCCCCTCTGGCATATCGACGCGGTTGTGATTTTGGTTTTGGCGCTGAACGCTGGCGGGCTTCTTCCTGGTCAATCGGCAGGAAATGTCCGTTATAAAACCGGCGGTAAATAGTGCCCAGTTCGCCGTTGCGTTGTTTTGTCACGTTGATTTCAGCGATACCTTTTGCGGTGGATTCCGGGTCATACACCTCATCGCGGTACAACATCAGGATCAGGTCAGCGTCTGCCTCAATCTCCCCGGAGTTCTTCATATCCGAGTTCATGGGCCGCTTGTTAGGTCGGGATTCCACGCCACGAGAAAGCTGGCTCAGCGCGAGCACGGGGGTTTTATTGGCTTTAGCCAGGTTTTTTTAGCCCCTTGGATACCTCACCCACGGCCAGATCGTAACGCGCAGCACTCTGAATTTTGATAAGCGCCAGATAGTCGATGACCACCAGCGCGATTTCCGGATGCGCTATCTGGTAGCGCGTCGCGGTTTGCTGTATCTGATCGACAGTCAATCCCGTGGCATCGGTGATCCAGATGTTGCGGGTAGCCATACGTTCCATGCCGTTAAAGAACCGCGCCCAGTCCTCGTCCTCGAATTTATCCACGGCTTTCAGGCGGGACATCGACATACCGCCGGCGGCGGATACCATTCGCTTGGCGATCTGGATACCCACGAATTCATGACACCTGATGGACTCCTCTCCCGCCGGGCTATCGTGGAGCTTGAACCGTTCATGAGAGCATTCCGCCAAATGATAGCATTCCGCCAAATGATAGCAGAAGCTGAGCCCCGCGGTACCTGCTGGTATCACCCTAAGATGGGGATTTTTCAGGCTATCGGATGGGAGGATAGACACTGTGAAGATTGATTTTAACGATCAAGGGGCGGTTTCAATCATTACCGTTACCAGCACGGTGTTCGAGTTCCGCCGACACAACCGGGCGATTGATGTTGCCCTGCTCCTGACTCACGAAATGACCAGCAATAGCAGCGGTTTTTTCATAATGAAAACAGTGCTAAGTGGCAAGACAAAACACGCACTGCGGGCCTACAACCACCTGATCCGGGAGGCTAATCGATGAGTGAATTAACTTTAGTCATTGAGTTTGAAGATGGTAAGGAGCCGCCAGTACATGCCCATATGGAAGTATTTGGCGGGAAGGTTGTAGCTGTAGCGTTCCGTAATGTTTTAGAAGAACACTACAACGATGATGCAGCCTCCAAAATGCTGGATATCACCCTTCCCGACATTAGCTCAAAGGCATTTTGGAGCGGTAGCGGCAAAGACGAAGTTTTCCATCCAGAGACATACAGGCGCTGGGTAAAAGAGGCAATCGAGCGTTACTGTACTATCGCCCGTATCGATGTCGAGGTGAATTGATGGACTGGCCTACAGCGTTTTGCATCGTCTGTGTTGCGTTTGTCATTGCCTGGTTGTTTCGGAGTTAGCAACATGAATAGAGAATTTGAATTGTGGTGCCACTGTCGTGGCTTGGAAGTGGTGTGAGGTGGGTATGCAGACAATTATTCAACTTGAGCCGAACGAGTGGGTATCTGAGGACCTGCTGATCGCAGTGACTGGGATGAAGCGCGGAACAATTACCCGCGCCCGCAAAAAATCCTGGCTGCTGGGTAGGGAGTATAAACACGTTTCCCCTGAGGGTGATCCAAAGCCCACCAGCGAATGCATGTATAACCGCAAAGCGGTTGATGCGTGGATTGCAGCACAAAAACAACCAATTTGGTGATCGGCTAGCATGAAACAGGTAAGCTTATACTGCTCCTGGACGTCGGGAGGGAACAATGAGTAAAGCATCATACCCAACGGGCGTTGAGAACCACGGCGGATCACGCCGCATATGGTTCATTTATAACGGCAAGCGTGTCAGGGAAAACCTCGGTGTCCCTGACACCGCTAAAAACCGCAAGGTTGCCGGGGATCTGCGTACTTCTGTCTGTTTCGCTATCCGCATGGGTAGCTTTGACTATGCTGCGCAGTTCCCGAATTCACCAAACCTTAAAAACTTTGGTATCGAGAAGAAGGATATCGCGGTGCAAGCTCTCGCTGATAAATGGCTGGAGCTAAAAAGCATGGAAATCAGTGCAAACGCATTAAGCCGTTATCAGTCAGTGGTGAGAGTAATGCTTCCTCATATTGGTGGTAAAAGACTAATCTCGACGATCACAAAGGAAGATTTGTTGGGTATCAGGAAAGAACTGTTGACGGGATATTGTGTCCCTCGACCGAACCGCAAGACCGTGAAAAAGGGGCGCTCGGCCCCAACGGTAAACTATTACATGGGAATCATATCTTCTTTTTTCCAGTTTGCTCATGAGAACGGCTATGCAGAGCAAAACCCCTGCGCCAGCATTGGAGTACTGAAGAAGGCAAGAGCTAAGCCAGATCCGCTTAGCAGGGATGAGTTTTCCCGGTTAATAGACGCTTGCCACCAGCAGCAGACTAAAAATCTTTGGTCGCTGGCTGTGTATACAGGCGTTAGACACGGCGAGTTAGTTTCTTTGGCGTGGGAAGATGTTGATTTGAAGGCGAGAACCATGATCGTGAGGCGCAATCTCACGACCATGGGAAACTTTACTTTACCCAAAACAGAAGCCGGTACTGACAGGGTCATATATCTCACCCAGCCAGCGATTGAAGTACTGAAAAACCAGACAGAACTGACGCGGCTAGGAAAGCAGCACCGGATAGAAGTTAAACTACGGGAATATGGTAGAAGCACCCATCATTCCTGCACGTTTATCTTTGTTCCTCAACCTACAAGACATCATAACAAACCTGATGGGTATTATGCAGTAGGTTCTCTCGGGCCAAGTTGGACCTCAGCGATGAAAAGAGCTGGCTTACGTTCACGGAAGGCATATCAGTCGCGCCATACATACGCATGCTGGTCCTTGTCTGCTGGGGCAAATCCAACTTTTATCGCATCGCAAATGGGGCACGCAAACGCACTGATGGTGTACAGGGTTTATGGTGCATGGATGCCGGAGTCCAGCGCTTCACAGGTGGCCATACTAAATCAGTCCCTGCTAGAAAATGCACCAACGGTGCCCCAAAGAGAGAAAACAACAGTATAAGCCGATTAAAATCAGTCAGTTAAACCTTGATTTCAATCATATGTGTATTTTATCAGTATCGTTTAATTATCATATCCTTTTCGGGATTTCCGCCGGGCAGATCCGATTTCTGGCTAATCCGGAAAACAAAAAGCCGCTCAAGCGGCTCTTTTGTCTGTTCTCTGGTTGCTGGCGCGGGTGTCGCGCTGGAAGGCGGTGTCTTAACGGCATCTTATTTATAGTCTGGTAGCAAAAGTCTGTTCTGCCGGAGTGGAAATGTATTTTCACGTAGCAGCGCGACAGATTCGGTATCAAGGAGGGAACCATTCTCCAGATCTTCAGCCCGGAGCAGAAGGTTATCAATACTGTCGATCATGTTAAGTATCTCCCTGACGCTGCGGATCAGATCCAAGTCAGATGGCCTGTGCAATGTCGGGTGAAAATTTCGCGCTCCCAGATTATTTCTGGAAAACGTTTCATAATGTTCCGCCAGTCTGTCAGCTTCATTATCATGGAGCCAGCCCCCCTGGTTGTCCTTACCAAAGACAGGCTGAGCATAATCGTCGAATGCCCCATTATTTACCGGAACGCCATTAACGAGCTGATCGAGCAGTTGTTTTAAATGTGCACGAAGTGCGCTCAGGCTATCCTGATAGCCCATGTACAGTTCGTGGTAAAAGCAGACTGAAATAATGTTCAGGCGGTTTATGATTTCTGTCAGCGCAGGAATAAACCTCTTCACCTGTGTAGTCATAAGGTCCGGATAGGTCAGATCTGTGACCTTGTCCCTGCGTCGTTCATAGCTATCAGGGGCCAGTGCCTGATACTGCTTGTAGCTGATCGTACCGCTGGACACCGTCACTCTGACGTTTCCAAGGTAGTCCCTGATCAGCACATCGGTCATACCTGCCAGCCTGGCCGCCAGCACCCCGCCAGTATGAAGTATCGTTTCTGCCCTCTTTAACTCCCCCCGCTTTTCAGGTGGTCACACTGAAGGAAGAAATGGTTAATTTCCCCGATCAGTTGCTCGAGGGTGATCTCTGTCTGGAAATCGACTTTCTCCGCAATCTGACTGATCCCCTCCGCAATTGAGCCCTGGAGACTCCGGAATTCATCTCTGATCTGTGCTGATATCAGCTGCTGTGAAATACATATTTCATTCTGTAACGCCACAAATAAGGCGGGGGTATAACCGGTATCCGCTTTCTTTTCAACGGTCTTCAGGTTAGCGACAATTTTACCGGTGGTCGTATCCTGCACCGTTGCACCAATAAACCGCCAGCTACCTTCCTGTATCTTCTTTTTCGCACCATCTGACAGGGATGCTTCTAATTCAAGGATTTGCATGTCAATCACTCCTGGTCGAAAAAAACCTTCGGGCTTTTATCGTGAGAAAGGGTAAAGGTCTTAGCTGTGAATGAAATCACTGCTGAGCAGGCGGGCCTCATCCGGAGTGAGGAAGTCAGATGTCATGTCTGTAAACCGCACCGGATCAGTGAGGTACCGAAGCTGCCAAACTCTTCGCGGATCTGGCGCAGAAGGTTATCCGGAAGTTTGCGTGCAGCACGGTAGGCACGATCAAACATATTGCCCGTTCCGACCGGACTGCCCACTAGAGTACGTCCGGTATACGGCAGGTATTTCTCCAGCATTTCCTCTGCGTAACGGATGGCCATACCCGGTTCAAGAGCCGAGGTTTCAGCGTACCCACGGGTGCGATGCGGGGGTTCAGCAGATAAACTGCCCCGAGTGCAACCTGGTAGAAAAACTGCTCCCACTGATCGTATCGCCAGCCAATGCGCAGCCCGTAGTCATACTCTTTGGCCAGTTCGGAATCATCCTTAAACGACACTACACCGGTCGCCGGCATTTCAGCGAGTTCACGTTGCTACTCGTAGAACGGGATTTCAAAGGTGCGTTCACCACACGCCATATCGCCATAGCGTTTTTCAAGATCAGCGAGCAGAAAATACAGAATAAACGCGCGCAGGGCATTGCAGTCGGCATCCCACTGGCGGGGTGACTGGATAAGCGTCTCCGGAGCCTTGTCGAGGATCTGCTGTGCCTGTTCCTGCGCACCGGCATTAAACCCGCGGGCATCGTCTTTCAGACGGCGCAGCATGGTCAGGACTGGCTGATTCAGCGTCATGGCCTCGACGGCAGTGCGCATCTGGTACAGAACGCAATCGAATGTACCGTCAAGGACGCTGGTAATGATGCGATCGCCCCAGTCCGGGTGACGCTCGGTCCAGGACACCACTGAAGAGGCGTTTGCATGCCGGCACAGGTAGTTATGCACCTTGCCCGGGAAGGATTTCAGCACATAGCTGAGGCTGGTCGGGAAGCAGGCGCTGTAGATCCGGACTTCCGGTACCACCTGCGCCGTCATGCCAAGGTCCATCATGGTGGTGATGATGTGGCTCATGGCACCATGTGTGGTGACATACTGGGGGGAGCCTTTTAACGCCAGAGCTTCCTGTACGGCCCTGCGTACCGGGGGGGCAAGCTGTGCATTTTCTGGCTGTTGTTGGATGAATCGTTGAAGCTGCTCGTACCGCATATTCTCAATCTGCTGGATATCCTGATCTGAGCGCGCGATCAGTTTGATTTCAGTGAACCCGCTTTTCTGGGCGATTTCGCGATTTACCCTGCCGCGTTCAGGTGATGATTTTGCGTTCATTTTTTTAAATCCGGCCACATGGATTAATATGTTCATTTAAAACCGTTCGCAAACGGTTTTAAATGAACTAGCCTGGAAATTATCAAACAGCAACGAGAATTTCTGATAACCATATATATTCTAAATTTTGTATTTTTTTGCTTATTTATAACTTTTATGTAAATCGGATATATCCAGCTCCTCAGATCCGAAAACCCCATTAATCGGAAGTTTGTAGAGGGGAGGATTTTAAGCTTAAGTGGTGCGCCTTTGGTTACCCTTCTGAGGGAGACCAAAGTGTTCAGGGAAGAGGATCGATTCCGCCATAATGTCTGTTGCTGAATTGCCCTGTCATGCCATCTGAGAAACAAGCACCGGTCGTCTCATCTATATCCAGCATATGCCTGAATGGCTCCGGACCTGTTACTCTCTTTTCATCATTATTCTGCTCAGGATATAAGGCCTTGAATCAGCGTAAATACATACAGTCCGTAGAGAGGGCTATGCTGCTCCTTGAAACACTGGTCACCCGTAACGAAGGATTCCGTCTGACCGAACTGTCAGAACAGTTTTCTCTGAATAAAACGACATTACATGGGTTGCTCGTCACGCTTTCTTCGCTTGGATACGTTTCACGCCGTGGGCAGTATTATATTGCGGGGCTGCGGTTACGGGATGTTGCCCGGCCGCTCACGGATATGGACCAGCAACTTCGGGAACTCTTTACTCCCGCACTACGCAGGCTTGCTGTGCTCAGTAGCGAAACCTGTTGGCTGGCTGTGCCATCTGGTACACGTGAGTATCTTTATATTGACGCGATCGAAGGCGGAAGTTCGCTGCGTGTCGCCAGTCCCAGGGGGACACGGGAGGGACTGACCACTTCAGCAATTGGACGTGTCTTTCTCGCTTTTGATGATGACCTGACGAGAACCCTCAGAAAAGAAGGGATTATTACTGACAAACTCAATAGCGAGCTGCTCTGTATCGCTAAATATGGGTATGCTCTTGATTTAGAGGAGGCGGAGGAAGGACTTAACTGCCTCGCGCTCCCTCTGCGACAGCATGGTTACGTCGTCGCCGCGCTGGGAATGGCAGGCCCTTCTCATCGCCTGCATCCTGACTATCTCAGACGACTGGCTGTCAGAGTGATGCGGGAAATGTTTGACATTATCAAACTTTAACAGCTGATAGCTGGTATTGCTTGGGCAATATAATCCCGGTCCGCTATAAAAACACTCTTTCATCAACCGGAGTGTTTTTTATATGTTCGAGAAAATTTCACGTGATGCCATTCGTACAATTACCTCACTGGCTCAGGAGCAACACCAGGCTGTATGTATCAGTATTGTGGACAATGCAGGCCTGCTGAGAAGCTTCCTGCGAATGGACGGTGCTGTAGCCGGCGCAATTGATGTTTCGATTAAAAAAGCTCGCACCGCAGCCTTGTTTGGTTCTGATTCAGCCTCCCTGGGGCAGGAAGCCCGTCCGGGAGGGAAAATTTATTCTCTGGAGTCGACTAACGGAGGCTTAATCAGTTTTGGCGGCGGGATTGTTTTGCGGGACGATCAGGGCAATATCCTTGGCGCTGTTGGCGTGGCCGGGGCTACGGTAGATGCTGACCAGCAACTCGCTCTGTCAGGAGCCGCGGCAACGTCTGCTGCAGCCAGGGTGTAAGGCTATGCAGCGTATTCACCCCGGTTTGCTGGCATTGTCCGTGACAGCGTTTGCTATTGGTATGGCCGAATTTATTGTGGTAGGTATTCTGCCTGAAATCGCGTCAGCACTGACCATTGATCTACCCCGTGCCGGCAACCTTGTGGGTTTGTATGCGCTGGCTCTGGCTGTCGGTACACCGTTAATGGTGATGGCTATCGCTGGTTTCCCGCCAAAAAGGGTGCTGACAGCCCTGATCATTATGTTTCTGGCTGGAAGCCTGCTTTCGGCACTGGCGGACAGTTACCCTCTTTTTCTTACCGGGCGACTGATAACCGCCGTCGCGCATGGCAGTTTTTTCGCCATCGGGGCAACGGTCGCCGCCAGGATAGCCCCTGCGGGGAAAGCAGGTAAGGCCATAGCCGTTATGTTTGCCGGACTGACTCTGGCCATGGTTATTGGGGTACCGCTCGGCAGCTTTATTGGTCAGATAATGGGCTGGCGGGTGCCATTAATCATGGTGAGTTTACTGGCTCTGCTTGCATTACTGGCAACAATGTTCTGGCTGCCCGGCATCAGAAATAGCGGATCCGGGAATGTAAGGGAACAGTTGCAGGCGCTTTCACATCCGGCAATCCTGACCATGATGAGCATTACTGTGCTGGGGTTCGGGGCCAGCTTTGCTGCATTTACGTTTGTGATCCCCATTCTGACGACACTCAGCGGATTTTCTTCGAAAGTCGCAAGCTTACTGTTGATGGTTTTCGGGGGAGCCACACTGACAGGTAACCTGGCTGGCGGTCATTTTTCATCGACCCGGGGCTGGTCCGTAACGCTGGGCACACAGATTGTTTTGCTGACAGTGACATTAATCGCTCTGGCCCTCTTTCTTCAGTGGAAAGCGGCTGTCATTGGGTTACTCTTCCTGTGGGGAACCCTGGCATTTGGGCTATCTCCTGCGGTACAGCAGGGCATGTTGTCAGTGGCTGAACGCTACACTCCGCGGGCTGTCGGATTTGCCTCTGCCCTGAATATATCTGCTTTTAATCTGGGTATTTTTTGTGGGGAAAATATAGGAAGTGTACTCGTACACCATAATAAGCTCGCATACACACCTTTAGCCGGGGCGGGGATGTGTATGCTTTCTCTGCTGCCCCTCTGGGGTCTTGTCAGATATATCGGCTGTCAGCCTACAAAATAATAAAGTACCGGGTAAGCCGTCAGGCATGGCCCGGTTTAAAAAGATACGCTGACGGTTCGGCTGCGGTGATATCAAACTCGAATTGCTCTATTAATTCTGCCAGTTTTTTCCCGGCCGTTTCACAGTCAATCTGATTCAGCAAAATCCGGACAGCGACCAGTTTAAGCTGCGGAGGAAGATGTTCCAGCCACGCCCAGAGTGGCTTTGGCCTCAGTGTTTCTCCAGAACGTCAGCTTTGCCGTTTATTCGCCGTGCAAGCCATCAGTACTTTATCAAGCGATCCTACCAGCCAGTCGATATCCTCTGTCTGGAACGCCATCGGCGGGCGTAGCTTCAGCACGTTGCCATAGGGCCCGGCCACGGAGGTCAACACTCGCTCGGCGCGTAAGCGTTCGATAACATCCAACGCCAGCGCTTTGTCCGGCGTTTTGCTCTCACGATTGCTTACCAGCTCGAAGCCGGTAAACAGCCCGGCGCCGCGCACGTCGCCGACGTTCGGGTGGCGATCTGCCAGCAGCGCCAGCTCGTTACGTAACAGCTCACCGACCCTGAGGCTGTGCTCCTGCAACTTCTCCTCGCGAATAACCTGCAGCACGGCCTGGGCGGCGGCCATCGACACAGGGTTGCCGCCGAAGGTGTTGAAGTAAGGAATATCGTCACTGAAGGCGGCCAGTACGTCGGCTTTTGCCAGCAACCCGGAGACCGGGATGCCATTTCCCATCGGTTTTCCAAGTGTCACCACGTCCGGCACAATGCCGTGGCGGCCAAAGCCCCAGAAACTCTCTCCGGTGCGGGCAAAACCCGGCTGCACTTCGTCAGCAATAAAGATCCCGCCGTTGGCGTGCACCACGTCGAGTGCCGGCTTCAGGAAGCCCTGCGGACCAGGCAGTACACCATCGGAGGAGAAAATCGAGTCCACCATAAGTCCGGCAAACTTGATGCCGTGGACGGCCATGTCATCGATTTGCTTCTGGATCTCCTGCGCCCACCAGATGCCGAGATCGGAGGCGTCCACCCGATAGCGATCCGGCGGCGGCACCAGCCGGGTGGTGGGTGCCAGCGGCTGACCGCTGCCGAGCGCCGGGGAGGCGCCAGAGGTCAGCTCGCTGGTACCATGATAGGCCTCCTGGCTGACGATGATCCCTGAGCCGCCGCTCCAGGCTTTAGCAATGCGGATTGCCAGGTCGTTAGCTTCGGAGCCGGTGCACATATACATCGCCTTATTGATGGCGTCAGGCACGGTGGTCAGTAGGTCGGCAGTGTAGTCCAGGATGCGCTCGTGCAGATAGCGGGTGTGGGTGTTGAGCTGGCTCATTTGCTCGTGCACGGCAGCAATCACAGCCGGGTGGCAGTGGCCGATGCTGGCGACGTTGTTATAGACGTCGAGATACTTCTCTCCTGCCGCATCCCAGAGATACTGCCCTTCACCGCGCACCAGATGCACCGGATTACGATAAAACAGACGGTAGGACTCGCCCAGCAGTTGGCCGCGTCTGTCGGTCAGCCTTCGCGTCTGGGCATCCAGCGCATCCGCATGCTCTGCGCGAAAGCTGTTGGTATCCATGATGGTAGAACGTGTCGCCATGATAACTCCCGGTTTCGGTTGACTCGCTAGTTAAGCTCACAGGTTTTAGCCTACACGTGACCCCCACAAAAATGCAATATAATACACAAATACATTTTTGTGCACTCAATTAGTGAAATAAAAACACCAAAAAAGTGCAATAAAATCCACAAAAAACCCAACAAAGTTAAAATCTCTTGGTGATATTTTATTTATATTATTGTTTTTAATTGTTATTTATTAAATGCACATACAAATGTTCTCCTGGCACAGAAAGTGCACATAATTACACATTGCTAATAACGCAATCGATAAGTGAATACACAAAAAGCGTATTCATGGCGTAAGGCACAGCGCACCACCACTTTTAACCGCATTAAGGAGAGTTCAATGAAACGCTTTTCATTTCGCCGTACCAGCCTGATGGCCACCTGTGCTCTCGCAACGCTCTCCGGAGCGGCGCATGCGGGAACCATTACCGTGTATACCTCGCTGGAAGAGGATGAGATTAAGGACTACGTCGAGAGTGCAAAAAAGGATATGCCGGATCTGACCATCAACGTACTACGCTTCTCTACGGGCGATCTGGGCCCGCGCATTCTCGCGGAGGCTAAAAATCCGCAGAATGACGTTATCTGGGGATGGGCGCTGACCAACGTGATGGACCCCCGTATTGAGGGCTTACTGGAACCCTACACCGCAAAAGGTAGCGAAAAGCTTGGTGCCGCCTCCCGCGCACCGGACCATAAGTGGTTTGCCACCACTGGCTATATGGCGGCGTTCTGCGTTAACACCGAAGCCCTGAAGGCAAAGAACTTACCGGTACCGGAGACCTGGCAGGATTTGACTAATCCGGTTTATAAAGGCGAGGTGGTGATGCCGAACCCGGTGTCCTCCGGCACTGGCTATCTGCAGATTGCGGCCTTGCTTCAGTCGAAGGGCGATGAGAAGGGCTGGGCGTTCCTGAAATCGCTGGACGGCAATATCGCCCAGTACACCAAGTCTGGCTCCCGTCCCTGCAAAGCCGCGCGCACCGGTGAGTACGCAATTGGTGTCTCGTTGGCCTTTGCCGCGATGCAGTCCATTGAAGAAGGCTATCCCGTTGATATGGTCATCCCGAAAGACGGTGCAGGCTACGAGCTGGAAGCCTCCGGCCTGATGAAGGCATCGAAAAATAAGGCCGATGCTAAACGCTTCCTCGACTGGACGCTCTCCGCTAACGCTGCCACCCGGTACACCAAATACAAGGAGATTGTCACCATTCCGGGTGTACCGCAGTCGCAGGCTGCAAAGGCTGCGGGCCTGCCGGCGGACCTCTCTAAGGTGCTCTATCCGGTGGACTTCGCCAAAAGCGCCAAAGAGCGCGACACCATTCTCGCCACCTGGCAGAAGACAATCGGTCGTTAAGCTGGAGGAGGACGCTATGGCTTTGGTAATCGAAAATCTCTACAAAACTTTTGACGGCTACGTTGCCCTGGATCGCATCAACCTGTCAGTCGATAAAGCGGAGTTTGTCTGTCTGCTCGGTCCCAGCGGCTGCGGCAAGACAACACTGCTACGCATTATCGCCGGTCTGCTGGGAGCTGACGGCGGTAAAATCAGCCTCGACGGCAGGGATCTGGTCAACGTTCCGGCCCGTGATCGCGGGTTTGGCATAGTCTTTCAATCCTATTCGCTGTTTCCGCATATGACCATTGCCCAAAACATCGGTTATGGCCTGAAAATACGCAACACACCGACTGCTGAAATCGAGGCTCGGGTCAGCGATCTGCTGGAAACGGTAAAGCTTGCTGGCTTCGGTCATCGCTACCCGGCCCAACTTTCGGGGGGACAGCAGCAGCGGGTGGCGATCGCCCGTGCGCTGGCGGTCAGCCCCTCCCTGCTGTTGCTCGACGAACCGCTCTCTGCGCTGGACGCACGGGTGCGGGCTGGACTCCGGCAGGAGCTGCGCGAGGTACAGCAGCACCTCGGCATACCGACCTTGATGGTAACTCACGATCAGGAGGAGGCGATGAGCATGGCGGATAAAATCGTCTGCATGCAGGGAGGTCGCATTATGCAGGAAGGAAGCCCGCGCGAGCTATACACCACGCCGCACACACGATTTGTGGCCGAATTTATGGGTCACAGCAACCTGCTGCCGCAGGCGGTGGTGCAACACTGGATGCCGGACTTGCTCGCAGGCGGCCAGCCGGAGGATGCCGAGCTATTTATCCGCCCGGAGCGCATTGGCATTCGCCAGGCTCCGGATGCGGAAGGGATGGTGGTGAGCACCAGCTTCCTCGGTAGCATTCAGCGAGTGCAGGTGCTGTGGCGATCTCAGCCGCTGCTGGTCGAAACCAGCAGCGCCGTGGGGCTGGCGGCTGGCGACCGGGTTACTCTCTCTTTTGACGCGCAGGACTGCGCATGGGTGCAGGCATGAGCAGATCACTTCTTCCTCCGCAATCAGCGGCTGACCGCTGGCTCTCCCGCCTCTGCCTTTGCCTACCGCTGCTGGCGCTGCTGGCCTTTTTCGGCGGACCAATGCTCAGCATCCTCTGGCACAGCCTGGTGGACGACCGCAGCGGCGCCGTCGGCCTTAATAACTACGTGACGCTGTTTGACGCTCCCGGCGTCTGGCGGGCGCTCGGCAACAGCCTGCTGCTGGGCATCGCAACCACGATTATTACCCTGCTACTGGGTTTTATCGTCGCTTACGGCCTGCAGTTTACCGTGATGCCTGCGAAGCGCTTTATCACGTTCGCTACCACGCTGCCAGTGCTGGCGCCTTCTCTGGTACTGGGGCTGGGGCTTATTTTTCTGCTCGGACGCAACGGTATCGTCGGTAATATTATGGGAGTGAGGCTGGATATTTACGGCTTTCACGGCCTGCTGATTGCCGACGTGTTATATGCCCTGCCGCAGGCTGTGCTGATAATTCAGGCTGCTCTGCGCCACAGCGACGCTCGTCAGTATGAGGCGGCCGGTGTGCTGGGGGCCAGCGGCTGGCGACAGTTTCTCGATATCACCCTACCGGGCGTGCGCTTTGGTTTGCTCAGTGCCGGGTTCGTGGTGTTCACGATTACCATTACCGATTTCGGCAACGCTGTGGTGATCGGTGGCGACTTCCCGGTGCTGGCGACTGAGATTTACAGCCAGGTCAGTGGGCAGATGAAATTTGGTATGGGAGCGGTAGTCGGCATTCTGCTGCTGCTGCCGGCGGCGGCGGCAATCTGGATTGAGCGGGCGGCGGCCAGGCGGCAGAAAATGATCGGCACTGCTTCGGCTCAGCCCTACGTTCCGACGCCGCAGCGCGGGCGCGATATTCTGTTCTGGCTGCTGAACATGCTGATTTCTCTGGCAATCGTCGCCACCATTGCCACGGTGGTGATGGCCAGTCTGATCCGGCTTTGGCCCTACCGGCTGGACCTGACCCTCAAACACTACAATATTGACCTGGCGGGGGGCTACACGCCGCTGTGGACCTCTGTTGGGATCTCGGCACTGGCGGCCATTGTCGGCACGTTGCTGTTGTTCCTGCTTACCTTCGGCATTCGCCGCCAGCCAGGGCGAACCGCAGACTTCGCCACACTGCTCAGCGCGCTGCCGGTGGGCGTACCCGGGCTGGTACTGGGGCTGGCCTACGCCTTTACCTTTAACAGTGCCGATCTGCCCTGGGGTATGCTCTATGGCACCGCGTTACTGGTGGCGCTGTGTAACTACTACCACTACCACACCCAGGGCTTCACTACCATGATGATGGGCATGCGCCACGTGCCCGGTTCGATGGAGGATGCCACCAACGTACTCGGCGGCGGGGTGGTACATATAATGCGCGACGTCTACCTGCCGGCGATGCGGGTGACGATTATCTCGGTGGCGATGTTCCTGTTTATGCGCTCAATGGTGACGCTCTCGGCGGTGATTTTCCTCGTCACGCCCTCGCTGCCGCTCGGCGCGGTAACGGTGATGCGCCTCGACGAAGCGGGCTTCACCTCCCAGGCGGCGGCTTTTTCTACGTGCATCATGGGGATTGTCGCTATAATGGCGCTGCTCCTAAACCTGTTAACCGGCAAGCGCCGATAGAGAACCTTTATTCATGTTAGAAGAGACCCGCCTTCACCGTATCTGTGCGCTGCTCTCCACCCTCAACCGGGTCAGCACCGAGCAAGTTGTCCAGCATCTCGGTGTCTCCCGCGAGACGGTGCGCCGGGATGTGCTGAAGCTCGAAGCGATGGGCGCGCTGCGGCGGGTGCATGGCGGGATCGCCTCCATCGCTCAGGAAGCCGAGCCACCGCTATCAGTGCGCAATACTGTACGCGCGAAAGAGAAGCACGATATCGCAAGGGCAGCAGTGCAGCAGCTGATACCGGGGCAGACGTTGTTTATCGACGCCGGCAGCACCACCACTCTGCTGGCGGACGAACTGCTGTCGATGCCTGGCATGATCATTATCACCAATAGCCTCAACGTGGCTCTCAAACTCAGTGGCGGAGAGATGTCCCTTAAGCATGAGGTTATCCTGCTCGGGGGCCATATGGGCCCGTCGCTACAGGCCACCAGTGGCGATCGGACCATCAGCGAAATCCACCATTACCGCGCCGACGTAGCCCTGTTGTCGCCGGTCGGGGTAACCGCCCGCGACGGCGCCAGCAGTTTTGCCCATCATGAGGCGGCCATCGCCAGTGCGATGGTGAGGTGCGCTAAAACACGTATTATTCTTGCGGATCACAGTAAAATCGGCGTCACCAGTCGGGTTATTTACGCTCAGATACCGGAGATAGATCTTATTATTACCGACGCTGGAGCTGCCGAACTTGCGGAGTGGCAGTATCTGCAGAAAAGCGGCCCGCAGACGCTCATTGCCTGATTTTAAAGTTGTACGCGGCCAGTATCGCCACCAAACAGCCACTTTTTGGGAGGGTTGTAGTAGGTCAGACTAGCAGTATATTGGAAAGCACGTAGATAAAACACCATGAGCGCTTGCAGTGATTACCCCTGTATGAGGTGTAACGTGATGCACTTAAGGTATTAAAAAGCCCCGTTTATGCGAGGCTCGTCATTTCAGAGAATCACATTACATTCGTGTGGCAATAAGAACAGAAGAGGCTTTGATCAGTGCTATCACACGTACGCCCACTGCCAGCTGTAACACTTCGCAGCTTTCATTGGTGATGACTGCCACGATTTCAAATCCGGCATCGGCATTTACATGAACGGTCGCATTTACCGCACCTTCCGTTACCTTGCTCACCTCACCTGCAAACTGATTGCGGGCAGAGAATTTAAGTCCACAGCTTTCGGTCGCCAGCGTAACCCAAGGAGCCTTTATCAGCGCGATAGCTTCTTTACCCGGCAATAGCCCGAGCACATCTTTGCTGCCAGATGTGACAATAGCAATCAGCTTTGCTCCACCTGCCAGTGTTAATTCGACTTCATCGTTAACTGCACCGTGTTCTGTTGAACTCACTATTCCGACGAGCTGATTACGAGCTGAAATAGCCATGTTATCTCCATGGGAATTGATCAGGGATTTGTTATAGCAAGTCCTTCCCTTCTTATCCATACCCGTTTTCTTATCATGGTTTTTAGTTGTGCAGTTTTGGAGTCCACGAAGCAGAAATGGATCGAGGAGGTTTTCTTTGATTTTGGCATAGCAAAGCTTATCTGCCGTGTTCCGAAGATGCAGAAATTCGGGTGATTTAAGTATGGTGACGTTGTCCATGCCCGCTGGCAGTCGCCAAACGCGGTTAAATGCCGCGATAAATTCGTCCGGTATTGTCGCTGTCATTTCCGCCCTTCCCGTTGCTGATAATGCTCTGGAGTATACCGCGCAAAACTTCATAAATATCACGGGTTTTCCCGCCCTTCTCTGTCCGCCTGCGCTATCATTATGCCGCCGCCGGATTGACAGGTGTGCCTATCGCAGAGCTGGGCAAGCATTCATCCCTGGCAGAAAGGATCATTCCTGTTAAGGCTGGGGCATAAATTCCAGGTTCTAAAAAATTAACCGAAGCGTAAATCGCCTAACCGTGCCCAATTATTTTTTTGCCACTATCAGATGGCCCGGTTGCTGCAGCGCTGAGATAAAAGGCAGAGGGGATTTCTCCCGGTTAAGAGCCGGGGATAACAACGGCTATACGAAACACGTTGTTTTCGATAGCTGACCCCGCATTAATCTGACAAGCTTTATTTTTTTAATTTCAAAAACACAGCACAAAATAATTTGTCTATTTTAGATCTAATAATAACCGTGTGAAATCACATTTATTGCACCAGGCATGATGCATTTGCTCCCGGTCGGTGCAAAAAAAACGGAGAAAGCTGGCCAAATCCTTTTTTTTAATGGCACCATTTTTGCTTTAATTCATTTTCACGAAATGGAGAGGTAATAAATATGGAACCTGTATTAAATCTTTTTACGACCAGTCATGACGAATACCATACTGATGAAACTGCTTCAACATTTGGCATACTGCAGACACTCCCTGAACACATCCTGTCAAAAGAAAACCATATTGTCCCTGGTGAAATAATTGAAGAGTGGATAAGTAATAAATATGGTGCTCTGATTAAACAACTGACAGACAGGATCTCAAATAATGCACTCCGGAATCTTTCGCGGGCAGGTCAGGACAATCCCTGTGATTTTCGCGAGATTATTACAGAAGTCATGACATCCCGGCTAATCAGAAGAGGGACCCTCAGCGCAGAGGCTCGAGCGCAACGAGTGGCAGATATTCAGACTGACCCAGCCGGTCGGGTGACGTTCTCCATATTGTTGTTACCTTTCCGGACACCGTCGCCACTCAAACATGACTCTTTATTACCGGACCTGGGGGAGTACTACACCCTGAGTGTACTCTATGCCATTGCTGCCAGCTGCCGGCAGGTCCAGCGCAGTCTGTTTAATATGGCTCATTCCGTCTCCGAAACACTTAAAGCACAGGGAACTGATCCCTGGACATTGTTACGGCAAGCCGGAGAACGTACATCCGGTAAACGCGGAGAAGCTATGACTCTTATTGAAGAGGATTTGAGACTTAAATTTTTCGGGAAAGAATACATTCGTCGGCGAAAATTCATCCGCTCAATACTGCAGAATGACACATGTCTGAATTATGAACACCCGGAACATCTATCTTCATTTTTACTTCTGCTTTCTGATGCTGAAATGTCCCCTCTACAGTTCAGGCACTGGATACAGGCGGATATTAGTCCGGTACATATTTATGCTATTCAGGATGAATATCGCTACCCGTGCTTCGATATGCTTGACAGAAAGATGATACGGGACTATCGCTACGATCTCCTGGCTTTTATGGATACCGTCAATATGGACAATCAGTTACTGTCACTTATCCGTTACGAAGATATCCAGAATAATTTATCATGGAAAACCCGGTATTTTAATGATCTTGAATACACCAACAAACTTAATGCTTTGATGGCGTGTGTCAGTGATTCTGAAGGGTTGTACCAGGCAGAAGGAAGGGGGGCATTTCTTACGATTTTGCGTGAGCAGGATCCCCGCCTTCAGCAGTTGTTTGAACCGCTTCTCTTTGCACTACCCTACCCTCTCCTTGAAACGTATGCCCGGGAGCAGTCGCTTGAGTACGACGAGTTTTACTGTCATTTCATCAATAAGATCTATACCCCTCAGAAAGAAGATGTCGAGTTATTAAGACGAGTGATCCTGAATCAGGTGCTGCATGCGGTTGCCAGATACGTTGCAGCCTATGAAAGCAATACTGCAGGTAAAAATACGACCGGTTTCGATGATGTACGTTCCCTGTTCCCGGAAACCCTGCGCATGTCGATACACCGTAAGGATGAGAAACACGGGCATTACTCTGTGCAGATATCGCCTTCCTCCTCCCGGGTACCCTGGCATGGTGTGGCTGTTCTGGAACCCACACAAAACGGGTTTCTGCTGGATGTCCGTCTGGAAAGAGAGGTTCGCGCAGCCGGATATACCGGAGTCAGTCCGACCGGACGTGAGCAGTGTCCCCTTTTTTTTGTCCCTCCCGGCATCAGTCTGGAACAGTTAACGCAGCGTTTAACCGATGATTCTTTCGCTTTACTGTCGTTGAGTTCATCCCTGTAGGAGGGCACCATGCGATATATTCTTGGCAGGATCCCTGTGATACTTGCTGTCAGTAATTTGTTTTTTACCTGTGCCGTGTCTGTTGACCTGACCATTGCCACCCTGGTGGGCTATCAGCTGGCACCGACTGATGAACTGGCCACGGTTCCGTTTGCACTTATCACGGTCGCCGGTGCGTTCTCGAGTCTGTTTGCGGCCGGCATGATTGGTCGGGGAAACGAAAAACTCGCGTTTATTCTGGGCTCTTTATGCGGTAGCGCAGGCGGATTACTGTCTTTCCTCGCTGTGCTGAAGGGCAGTTTTATACTCTTTTGCACCGGCTGCTTTCTGGTGGGGGTCTATCAGGCTTTCAGCCAGTACTATCGTCTGGTTGCTGCCGATCACTCCCCACCTGAAGTGAAAGGGCAGTCAATCTCTCTGGTTATGATTGGCGGTGTTGTGGCAGCAATCCTCGGGCCATTGCTGACGATTATTGCGCGGGATATCCCCGGACTCCCGCGCTTTGCCGGTGTTTATCTCGTTGTGGCAGGGCTGGGTATTCTGTCTGCGTTTAACCTGGCTCTGTTCCTTGAGCGTTCAAAAAGTTACTCCCCTTCCCCGGATACCCGGGCGATCCAGGGAGTATCGCCAACCAGCCGGGAGTTAATGAAACGTCCGGATTATCGTACGGCCTGGTTTCATCTGGTTATTGGCTCCTTCATCATGCTTTTTCTTATGACGGCGGCCCCGCTCTCCGTTACGCACCGTCACTCGATGAATGATGGTGCAATGGTCATTCAGTTGCATCTGCTGGGGATGTATGTCCCTTCACTGTTTACCGGTTTCCTGATACGAAAAGTGGGGCTCACCGTTTTGTTGTACGCGGGGATTGCGCTCAATATGTCCGCTGTCATGATAAACCTGACCGGGGAAACGATGCTGGCATACAGCTTAAGTCTGCTTCTGGTCGGGGTAGGATGGAATTTTATGTTTATTGGCGGTTCGACGCTGCTCAGTCTGTCCTACCGTGATAATGAGCGAAAAAAAGCGCAGGGTCTGGCAGAAACCAGCCGTTTTGTTTTCTCCGCGATAGCCACATCCGGAGCGGGCGTGATGCTGACCCAGCTGGGATGGAAGCTGCTGGGTCTGATGATGATACCGGTTTTACTGGTATGCCTGGCTTCCACCTGGCAGTACAGTCGGGCTGTACGGAAAGAGAGGACTGGCACGTCACGCCCTGCTGCGGACGGTTCTTCAACTCGGTAATACAGCACTGCCGTCACGGGAGGCAAAAGAATGCCGCCTGGTCTCAGTGTGATGAAGAAACCCCTTCCGCAAGGAAGGGGGAGGATCAGAAGGTCCGGATAAAATCGGGGCCGATGATGGCGATGATACGGGTACGGCTGGTCAGGCGAATGATCTTTTGCTGGCCGAGCCCCTGCAATAATATTCTGATCTCTTTACTGCGCCGCACGTTCAGGTCGTGCATCAACTGTGCCCGTCCGGTGAAACTCAGTAACTCCCGATTCCGGATCTGCCGGAATCGCCCTCGCGTGCAGTGGCCCCGTGATACAAGATGTGCCACTCCATTAGCTGCGTTACTTCTATATGCTGTGTCACACCCCTGTCCCGTGACCCGGTGCGCAGCAGCCAAAACCGTGCTTCGCTGACTTCCTGACCGTGGTAAATTTCCGGAAAGTCGTTAAATTGCAATAAATCGGATCAGGCCGGAATAGCCATTCGGTAATTTAATGGCATGGTTATATGGCTGCTTATTATCAGAGTGATCATTTTTTCTTTAGTGAAAATACCAGAAGTAAACTTATGTGCTGATAACAATAGACGTTCATTGATGCTTCCTAACCTGCATTCAGGGTGTATACTTATATGCATACCTAAAG
Source organism: Klebsiella sp. X1-16S-Nf21 (assembly GCF_002837615.1). Taxonomy (NCBI): domain Bacteria; kingdom Pseudomonadati; phylum Pseudomonadota; class Gammaproteobacteria; order Enterobacterales; family Enterobacteriaceae; genus Klebsiella; species Klebsiella sp. X1-16S-Nf21. The sequence continues at coordinate 21,752 of NZ_PJDK01000021.1, read as the reverse complement.
TACGCATTTGGAGCTCATTATGAAACAGCGTATTACTGTCACCATTGACAGCGACAACTATCAGTTGCTTAAAGCGGCTGACATCAATATATCAGGTCTGGTCAATACGGCCATGCAAAACGAAGCCCGGCGACTGCGTGCTGAACGCTGGCAGGCGGAAAATCAGGAAGGGATGGCCGAAGTCGCTCGGTTTATTGATATGAACGGTTCATTTGCCGACGAAAACAGGGACTGGTGAGATGCAGTTTAAGGTTTACACCTATAAAAGAGAGAGCCGCTATCGTCTGTTCGTGGATGTGCAGAGCGACATCATTGATACTCCCGGGCGGAGAATGGTGATCCCGCTGGCCAGCGCCCGGCTGCTGTCGGATAAGGTCTCCCGCGCGCTCTATCCGGTGGTGCACATCGGGGACGACAGCTATCGCCTGATGACCACGGATATGGCCAGCGTCACGGCCTTGGTCACCGGGGAGGAAGTGGCCGATCTCAGCCATCGGGAAAATGACATCAAAAATGCGATAAACCTGATGTTCTGGGGAATATAAATGTCAGGCTCCGTTATTAATCCCCTTTCACTCGTCACCTTACAATGAAGCCATTGATGCAGATATTAACCCTCAGCACGGTGACTGTATTGAACTGCCCTCCAGAGCGGATGCCCTGCAGGCTGTCGTGGCGTTAGGGGACACTCGCCTTTCCGATAACTGCTGACAGCTGCAGGGTTTAACCCTCCAGGGAAAAAACATGACCTACTACGTGACCCGGACTGTTGACGACAAAACAATGTGGCTCGTGACATTGCCGGAGATCATTACAAATGACAGTACCCCAGGAGGAAAATCTGGTCGTCATTATGAGCAGGGAGGAGTCGAGGGGGCCACCTTCTGAACATTATCCCAATGGATTACATCGGGCATCCTGCATAATGACACTGTACCTGGCCGATGCAGAGACTCAGACTTTCACTGCAATCTACTGGCCTCAAGAGGGGGCCCTACATCTGTTTACAGATGAGTTCAGACTGGAAGGCCGCCAGCAGGGACACGGTCTGGGTAGCTGGATCACGCAGCAGTTTGTGCTCTTGGCCAGAGGCCTTTCGCGAGAAACTAAAGATATAAAGACAGCGAAGGAGCATAACATCCGTTAGATTGGCCTACGTTTGCTCTCTCTTAAGGAGTCAGGTCTCAACCAGAAAGAAATAGCAGAACAGGAAGGTCTTTCTCAGGCGAAGGTCACCGGCGCTATACAGGCGGCGACAGTACCCACAAGAACTCATTGACCTGCCCCCCTTACAGTGGTGCATAGCCCTCTTCAGCCAGTGTTTTCATGAGCTGGTTGATACCATCCATCAGTTCAACTCACAGCCAAAAGCGGACTTTGCAGACATCTCTGTTTTAATTAGAAGATAACAGGTCATTATATGTGGGCCTCATTGACTGCGTTCCATCAATTCAAGCGCCTGACCATCAGGGCTTTGTAAATATATTACTCTGGTTCCCTGCATGGGGCCTGACAATACTGTCTGAGGTTTACCCGGCGTCTTCCAGCCGTAGTCCGATACTTTGCCCAAGAGCGTATCAAGATCCTCTACATTAAAAGCAAGGTGAGCGTAGCCTGGGATATAGGGCGCTGAAGGTTCTTCTGGCTGCTCAATGTTATTGTATTGTAGTAATTCAATTCGAATATCCGCCAGTTCAAGCAAAGCCATTCGTACATCAGCTCCCCTTGCACCTGTTACCTCATCGATTATAGGTCCGGACATTTTTCCTTCCCGTAATAATATACCTCCAAGAATCTGAGTCCAAAAAAATAATGAGTCTTCAATGTTTTTAACTGAAAAACCAACGTGATTAACACTTAAGGTCATACAATTACCTGCTGAGATTTGAAAGTTCATCATCCAACTATATAGAAAGCCTGATTTATTTCTACAAGATAAATGTGCGACCGCTTTACAAGCCTGCATCTTTTATCGATAAGTTGTGAATGTCCGCTTTTCGCTGTCAGTCAACACCGCCGACCTGAGTCAAGCTGACTACTGTCGTTCAGTCCGGCTTTTCCCTGACGTTTCTGCATCACGCCGGAATGAGTTAGATTTTTGTTAAAATATCCATGACATTTTTTATCTCATTCGCCTTGTCTGTTCAGAACCATGAATTATTTGACGCCAGAGTCCGGATGTCGGGCTTATGCATGTAAAATACGTCCGGAGCTGAACGGAAACAGAGCAGAGAATGAACCGCACACAATTTATTCAGAGCCGGGGCACCACCTGTCGTAACTGGACCTGGAGCTGGTCTTTTATTAATCATGACGACCAGCTGGTCATCTTCGGTGCCTGGGACGTTGAACGTGACCAGGAGCACGCAGTCATCCTGCGGGAAGCGTGGGAGTACAACGCCAGACTCAGGAAGAATCCCGGTTACACCCAGGCGGTTGAGCATATCGGTTATATCCTCGGGGGATACGACCTCTTCACCTTCAATATGGTGCAGGACACCAGTCCGGATGCGCCGGACGTGGCGGTCATTCAGGATTTTGAGCTCCGACTGGAAAAACGCTTTCTGAGAAAAGAGGGCGCCGTCTGGTACGCCGACTTCACGGCCAGTCCGTACCCTGAGGAACTGGCTGTTGCCGGCAGCTACAGTGAGGGTACGACGAAAACCATCACCGTTAATGCATACGAACTTGACCCGGCCGCCAGGCGGGCCTGTATTGCACATCATGGTGCCGTCTGTCAGTGCTGCGGATTCGATTTTGAGAAAACCTGAGGTGAACACGGGAAAGGATTTATCCACGTTCATCATATCCGGCCGCTGAGAACGCTCGGGGCAGACTATCAGATTGACCCCGTCAACGAGCTAGCCTCGTTGTGCCAGAACTGCCACACTATGACTCATCGGGGCAATGAGGCAAAGCCGTTGGCCGTGAAGAACTTCGCGCCATGATGAGACCCGCCCGCTGAATGCCGCATTATTATGGACACGAATTACTGTTAACCGGGGCTCTGCATGCGCGTTGCTGAACATATCATCCTCGATAGCCAAGCTGTAACAGGTTGGTATGTCCTACAGTGACGTAATGGAAACAGTTAATTGCTCAAGGATAACGGTAGCAAAGGTCGGTAACAACCTGAAAGAATTAGCTTAATTTAACTGGTTAAGAGTCACGCCCTGCTTTGCGCGGGGCTTTCTGATTGATTTCATTGCAGATATGTCAAAAAAGTGCTTGTTAAACGCTACTTTCTCAGGTTCGCCTTCTAAGCAGGTATTCTTCTGCTCGTTACCTCTTCCCAGACCTTCACAGATATGTTCCATCATGTATGAATATTGAGCTATCAAACGACCTTACCCAATCTGGAAAAAAAAGATTAATGCCATTCGAGATAGATTGTTAGTATGTCAAGATTAATTCATGTAGGTGGAAAACCATGTATTGTTGCACCACTGGATTTTCGGTCGATTGTTATGTGAAAGGAAGAATAATAAACATGAACAAAGTTAAAGCTATCGTTTTCGGCGCTATGATGTCCGCTGCTATAACTGCCAGTGCTGCAAACGAAACTACCACTGTAACAGGTGAAGTCGGTAAAGATGTCAAACTATCCCTTGAGTCCAATCCGACCACGGGTTATGGCTGGATGATCAAAGACCTTCCTGATGGATTGATTTTCGTTTCCGGAGGATATGAGCAGTCAAAAGACTGTCCGAAAGATGCTGTAGGGTGCGGTGGTGAAGAAGTGCTTCACTTCATTGGTGAAAATAAAGGGGAAAGCACACTAAAACTCATTTACGGTCAGTCATTTAACAAATCAGGCTGGCAGGAAAAAGAAGTTAAAGTTGTGATTAAGTAATCTTGCCCTCCCTCTTTGTTTTCGCAGGGAGGGATGTATCATCCACTCACAGCCTAATACCTTTGAAAAATACCGCTGCAATTGTATAGGGAGAGCTAAAAGGTTTGATTTCTGGATCCGGCTTACGCTTACCGTTATCCCTGTACCATTGTTTCTGGCATTCAACACAAGCCATGTAGCTTGAGTAATGTTCACTGGCATCATGTCTATTGCAGATGTGAACAAAGAAACGCTGACCGCGTGCTCTGGCAATTTTTGCCGCAGTAGTTTTCCGGCTGGTGAAGTCTTCTGTACCAGTCAATGGACATGAACGCGGGTTATATAAGAGCGGCCCGCATCCATCTGCCCGATGCGGTGAGTAAAATCGCCTTTGACCGCTTCCATGTGGCGAAACAGCTAGCTGAAGTGGTGGATAAAACCCGTCACCACGGCTTCCAGCTGACAGTCGTCGCCAGGCCAAAGACACCCGCTTCCTATGGCAGTATGGCAAAAAATGGATTACAGAATCACGACAGGAGAAGCTGGCATGACTGTGTGAGCAGATACCGCAAACCAGCCAGTGCTGGGCTCTGAGTAAGCGTACAGCGCGAACCGTATTGACGTGACGGTGATGGGTTATTCGGCAGGCAGTGTGATCCGCCACGGCAGCTGTTTACCGACCCGGTTTATCGGCCAGTCAGCAATGACATCAAGGACATGGTGAAGGTAACGTTCTGGATCCACTACGTTCAGTTTGCATGTCCCGATCAGACTGTACAGCAACGCTCCGCGCTCACCTCCATGGTCAGAGCCGAAGAACAGGAAGTTTTTACGACCCTGGCTGACCATCCGCAGGGTATTTTCAGCGATGTTGTTATCTGCTTCAGCCCAGCCATCGTCTGTATAGTACTTCAACGCCGCCCACTGATTCAGCGCATAGATGAACGCCTTTGCCAGCTCAGAGTGGCGGGACAGGGTTTTCACCTTTTCACGCAGCCAGCTTTCTAGTGAGTTAAGAAGTGCTTTCGTTTTCAACTTGCGGGCGGCAAGCCGCTGTTCTGCTGGCATTCCGCTGATATCCGCTTCTATGGCATACAACTCGCCTATCCGTTTTAGTGCTTCATCCGTGAGTGCTAAGGGAGTGCGAACGTGAACATCATGAATTTTACGCCGGGCATGGGCCCAGCACGCGGCTTCCTTTATATGGCCGTCGCGGTAGAGCTCATTGAACCCGGTGCAGTACTCCACTGAAGCCTGCAGGATGGGTCTGCGGGTGTATGCCTTTTCTGGCCGGGCTGTACGCGAACCGCACCGCCGGGGCCAGCGCTGACCCGGCGTTGCGATCATCACGAACATACGTCCACAACCGCCCGGTCTTCGTCTTCTTATTACCTGGAAACAGCATCGGTACGGGCGTGTCATCGGCGTGGAGCTTGCCGTCAGTCAGCACATAGTTCCGAAGCGCTTCTTCCAGCGGTGACAGCAACCGGCAACATGCATCCACCCAGCCCGACAGCAGTGAGCGACTCAACTCCACACCCTGGCGGCCTTATATTTCCGACTGGCGATACAGCGGTGTGTGCTCTGCATATTTTGAGGTCAGTACGCGTGCCATCAGCCCCGGTCCGGCGATGCCTCGCTCGATGGGCCTCGAAGGCGCGGGGGCCTGCACGATGGCATCGCACTGAATACAGGCATGCTTTTCACGTACAGTCCGGATAACCCGGAAGGCGCTGCGCATCAGTTCCAGCTGGTCGGCTGCATCCTCACCCAGGTAACTCAGCGAACCACCTCAGTCCTGGCAACAGGGCTCTGCAGGTAAAACCGTTTTTCATCGCGGGGGAGTGATTCGGGGAACGGTTGCGGGCGTGGATCTGACGCAGCGGGCGCTGCACTGCCGGGGCATCCGCCCGACCAGTCAGCGTATCGCTTTCTTTCTGAAGCTGGTTCAGGCCAGCTTCCATCTGTGCGATACGGCAGGATACCTTTTCGAAACGGCTGCCGAAGTTCATCCGGCGCAGTTTATCCAACTGCGCCTGCAGATGGTCTATTTCGCGTTCCCGGCTGTTCAGCTTCTTCTGCAGGGCGTGGATCAGCGCTGCCTGTTCGGCCAGGCACTGTTTCAGCAGAAGGATGTCGTCAGGAAAGGTGTCGTTCATAAGCCCGTATTTTACTAGGCTTATTCTGCAACAACCAGGATAAAGAGAGCTACAACATGTTCAGGGATGTCAGTAACCGCTTTGGCTGCCGCCAGTCGATACCTTCCATCAGCATCGCCAGTTGAGCTGGCGTCAGGAACACTTTACCATCGCGGGCCGGCGGCCAGGCGAAGCGGCCGCGCTCCAGCCGTTTGGTCAGCAGGCACTGCCCGTCGCCGGTAGACCATAGCAGTTTGACCTGACTGCCACTGCGGCCCCGAAAGATGAAGACATGACCGGACATCGGGTCATCTTTCAGCGTTGTCTGCACCTTTGCGGCCAGGCCATTGAAGCCGTTGCGCATATCGGTGATACTGGCAACCAGCCAGATTATTGTGCCTGAGGGAAGATTTATCATACAGACCCCCCGCATCAGCTCGCGCAGAGCTGTGCTCATGAGCTCAGCAGATGGATGAGTCAGTGTTATTTCTCCGCCCCGACATTTTATGTGGCAGGCAGTGGAAGATGAACAGGATGGTGGTTCGAATGTTGGGAGAGAAGGCTCCGCCTGAAGCTACACGGGTATCAAGGCAGGAAGCGACGTTGCATTCTTTCGGGGTCGACAGACCCGCCCTTCACGCTGCCAAAGCCTTATCAATTTAAAGAGCAGATTATCGTTGACGTCATGTTGAAGGGCCAGAGCGGCGATACTGCCTTCTTGTTCAAGAGCCAGCCTGACCAGTTCCACCTTAAATTCTGGAGAATAGCGTTTCCGGGGAAGTCGTTCTTTGGTGCGCATGAGGTGTCCACCTGCAAAATAAGTGGGCGCTTAAGTTAAAGGATCCTGGATTCGGGACCAGACGGTACTCAGACGACGCTTACGTATTAAGCATCGGAGTATAAAAATATTCTTCCATTGGATTATTATTTCAGTTAAGTGAAATGAGACGGCATAATTGAGCATGCCATAAAAGACATGCGCTAAGTCTAGCGTCATGATGTAAATCGCGAATGGATGTTTTATGGAGGATATGTGTACTCACTCCTGAAGCTGTGCGGCGTACTGACAATGCAGAGAGCAAATGTCGGAAAAAAATTTAGCCAGTGCCATAACATCCCTTACGCAGCAGAGCATATCGCATGCCTCCCCTCCCCCAGGTATCAAATCGCGAGAACCCTCATTATTTTCGTCTTGGTTGTAGATTATTGCTTAACTTTGTTGATTAGTTATCTATGAAATGTGTAGTGGACATGGCGTGCTTACGACAGAGCTCACGGACAGAAACCCCGACTTCAGCTTCGCGGAGGATACTGATGATCTGTTCGTCGGAAAAACGCTTCTTCATGGGGATGTCCTCAAATGGCTTATGAAGGCATTACTAACATCGGGGTGTATTAATTAACGGGGAGCTGGTCAATGAATGTATGCTATACGGTAATCGTCGCTGACCTGATAGCCGTGGTACATGATTTGAACAAAGCAGTTGACTTTCTGCGAACTTAAGGGGCATAAAAGTTACATGGGGGCAGTAGCCGTGGTACTGAAACGACATTAATTGCTATGTATATCACAAAATATTTTGCAAAAAACGATAATCATTGTACTGGTCAGATGTTGTTTTTTTAGCTGCATACCAAGATTAATTAATATTTAGAGTTAAATGCTGTTAAAACACCGCTCTATGAGCGGATACTACTAAATTAGTGGTTTTATAGGCTATTATCAATTAGATTAGTGAAAAAAAACAATGCGTATTAAATGTGATTATAATTATTTTAGTGTGCCATCTTGTAATTTACACATCGGTGTTATATTTTTGTAATAGAGAGCGATATTTATTTAGTAATCTTTAGATTAACTAGATGACTGACTACTGGTAATTCATAATGGGTTTGTTATGTTAAAAAATTTTCCAGATGAAAAATACATATCAGATAGAAATCTATCGTTTATTAAACGGGTATACTTTCTACGTCAGGTCGGCTCACTTCTTTGCTTTATTCCTATTTATTCTGTTCTTCTAGAACAATTACATAATAAAATTACGCTTGCGTTGTTGATTTTGAATGCGCTTATATGGCCATCAGTTGCTTACTTTGCAAGTGTGATATCGAAGGACATGCTGAATACAGAAAAAAAGAATTTGATACTCGATTCATTCTGGGCTGGGATTTGGATTGGAATAATGCAAGTTAGTCCGGTTCCATCGTTATTCATCATCTCCGCTCAAATAGCAGATCGCTATGCAGCTGGAGGGATGAAAATTTTAAAACCAGCATTGTTATGGATGATGAGTAGTTTTTTGACAGTTTGGTTTATAAATGATTTCAAATATACGACGGAGTTCAGTACCCGAACGGTTTTGTTTTCTTTACCCTTAGCTACCTGCTACCCCATCGTTTTGAGTGTTGTTTCGAGACATTTATCTATAAAGCTGAGGAAAAGAAGAGAGTTACTAGAAAAACAGGCTCTCATGGATCCGGGTTTAGAACTCCCAAACCGTCGTTTTTTTGAGCAGAAAATGGAGAGCGCTTTCCAGGCTACGCGAAAAAAACGGATCCATTCATATCTTGTTCTCATTGATGTGGATAATTTTAAAAACATCAACGATAGCTATGGTCATGAGGTTGGTGATGCAGTTTTATATCGTATATCGAAAATATTGCGAGAGTGCACTGGTGAGAAGGATATTCCTGCAAGATTTGGTGGTGATGAGTTGGCTATCATTGTTAACAATAGTAATAATCAGCTTGTTTTAAACATGGCTAACATAATTCGGCAAAGAATTGAAAAAATTTCAATGTCTTCTCACAAAGGTATTTGCTGTACTGTGAGTATCGGTATTTCCTGTGCTGAAAATAAAAAATCGATCATCGAGTGGATTAAAGCAACAGATGAAATGCTTTATAAAGCTAAACGTAACGGTAAAAATAGATATTGTATTGAGAGTAATGAAAGATGAATTTTCTTTATTATTCAAAACTATATATAAGTTAAATATAGTATATTGCTACATTAGGCAATTAGGATGACTCCCAAATGAGTCGCAATAGTGCTCTCATCCAGCGTTGAATTCCAGACAAGAAGTTTCACAACAAAATTAACTCATTGATTTTGTTATTTTTAATTTTGAAATGTCGTTTCTTTTTTTTTACGCTGAGTTCTCATTGATTTTATTAATCGATCAATCATCACCTTTTGATAGTTTTTTCCTATCATTTTGTGATTATCGATCATTTTAAACTATTTCTCTTTCATTCTCACTTATGACACGATTAGGATTATTCTTAGTTCCGGTGTTTTTTTATGATAAAGAACAGTGTGGAAATAGAATCCTATAAATTTGTTTTAGAACCATCTTACAAAAAAGATGGATCTATTCATTCTTGGGAAATTCTTACTAAAAACGTAAAAAAAAACGATGCTAATGATTATGATGCTAATGAAAATGCATTTTGTTTCAATTCATTAAACGAAAAGGAAATAGTTGATGTATTTAACAAACAGTTATTGATAATTGGAGGACTTGATTCTCAGCTATTGGACTTTAAAACCGTCTCAATGAACATTGATAGCATCATCAGCGATTATATTTTAAATGATAATTACATTTGCGAATACCTAAAAAACCAAAAAAATATTGCTTTTGAGATGAACGAAGAATTTCATGAGTTCAAAAATTCATGTTGCATGGCTGACTTGAAATTTCTTTCCAAATTGTGCCCAGTATGGTTGGATGATTTTGGGAGAGGTTTAACAAGTTTCTCTGTTATTGAAATGTTTAAATTTGAATGTATAAAAATAGATAAAGATTACTTTTGGGATATTCAGCATGAAAATAATGTCGTACAGATATTAGAAGAGATTAAATCACACTGTAATTTCATTATAGTTGAAGGCGTTGAGACAATAGAGCAAAAGAATAAAGTATTTTCTGTTGTTGATAGCGCTTGTCAGGGACGGTTGTGGATGAATAATTACTACTATATTGAGTGTTAAAAAATGATTGAAAAAGATGGCAGATGTCCATTTTGTGGTTCAGTATTAATTAATGTGAATCGCTGTAACAGGTGTCACGCATTTCAAATTAAAGGCTATGTATCAAGAGAGGCGCGTGTAAAGATAAATTTGATATCTGCATGTACGTCTTTGCTAGCCGCATTTTTTGGAACACTTATAACATTTCTGTCATCTCATAGTATTGGCGCATGTATTCCTATGTTTTTTGCTTTCATTTGTTTTTTTATTCTCATCAAAAAAATCCTTTTTATAAAAGAAGTAAAAAAAGGGAAAGTGGTATGGAAAAGGCCTATGATTACATGGTAATAGTTAATTAAATAATATAATACCATACACAACATATAAGAAAGCCTCGGGTTATCGAGGCTTTCTTATATACTGCGCTTTGCTACCAGTCCTCTCGATATCTCCTCTCTTTCGCTACCCGGTGCCGCTTTCCGGTGGCCACCTGTCTGGTGGATTGTTGGCATGATAGAAGAATCCCGATAGCCAAGATGACTTATCGATCGCAAATGCTCGACCGCATGGCTAAACGTTCTGAAGTGATGAGAAACCTTGTGTTAATAGCTTCGCTGATTTTACGCGATGGTGTGAACAACCGCTTTAACAAAATCATCAAATCACGTCTGGCCATAGGAACGATGCCGATGATTGTGAGTATGCAGTATTTGCACTATCACGCCCTCAGTGGATACCTGCTGCGTGGTGGATCCAGTGGAATGTAGTATCACCTTATTGTTGCGAATAGTTGAGGATTGCCTTGTTATCCACTGGTCTACTAGAGCGTGCGAATCACCTACTCGGAGGGCTGCCCATCAAATACAATCGATCAATCATGCAGTCAAGGAAAGTCCGAATCTTTGGCGACAAGTCTCGGCTGGCGGGCCAGAGAACCCATAGTTGGCCACTATTATACTATTATCAATGAGTCATCGAGAATGATTTGTAGCCGTCCCGCGCGCAAGTTCTCCGCAACGATGAAGTCTGCCACCCCTGACCTTGCAATGCCGGATAAATTCGCATTTCTACGCTATTGCAGATTAGCGCGTGCGGTAGATCGGGCATATCCTTTCCCAATTTGGTCGGCAGCGGCCATTGCTCCAGCTCGCCAGTGTTAGGAAAACGGTAGTGCTGGAAGGTATTGGTTTGCAGATCGGCCGGTTGTTGCGGATAACTGAGGGCCTCGAAATATTTCGGAGGCCAACCAGTATCCGCCGAAACGTTCCCAGATAGCAGCGCTTAAGGCTGGAGTTGACCAGCGCACCGGTATGAATGACGACATAGAAGCCGCCACCAATGACATCCACCAACTATCATTCAAGAAAATGGTGGACTGGAGTACTAGCCTGGGTTCGTCGTGGCCTCTATAATCGGCTCGACTCTTTCTGCTAAGTTCATTAATGAATTGGGGCCACGCAGTACTGACCTGCTGCCCGTTGATTAATACACCGCGATGTTAGTAATGTCTTCATAAGCCACATGAGGACATCCCCATGAAGAAGCGTTTTTCCGACGAACAGATCATCAGTATTCTTCGCGAAGCGGAAGCCGGAGTTTCTGCCCGTGAGCTCTGCCGTAAGCACGCCATTTCCGATGCCACGTTCTATATCTATGGACTACCTCCGTTTTGCAAGTACTGAATCTGGTTTTGGGTTGTTGCTTACATCTATCCGGCATCAGGAAAATCTGTGCCCAAATGGGTAATCCGCACACAATCGCCTCAACAACTGGACGGCCTCTTAGGCCAGTATAAAAATCAGGTTCCGATTGTGCAGGTGCAACCTGTCACCATTTCTCAGTACGCTGCAACTTTTTCTGGCAGGGGATTAATTTCACACTACCTGATACTCGGTCTCATTTCTCAGCATCGACCAGATTATTCTCGCGTTTTTATTAGCGACCGCCACGGTCGTTTTATTAAAACCACGCCGCGCCTTTAACTGGTTAACCCACTGATTCATATGACCATCATTGTTATTCGTGGCAACCCTGACGACAGCGCGGGCACCATGAATAAAAAGTGTCCGCAGATGCTTGTCGCCCTTTTTTGTCATATTCATCAGTACCAGCCTGTCGCCGCTTGAGTGCTGGCGTGGAACCAGTCCCAGCCATGCAGCAAAGTGGCGGCCGTTCTTAAATTCAGTTCCTTTGCCGATAGCGGCAACAACTGCCGTGGCCGTTTCAGGGCCAATGCCTTTAACTCTGGCTATACGCTGACAGGCTTCTGACTGCCTGAATACTGTTTCAATTTCAATATCAAAAAAATGGATCCGACGCCCGAGATCGTTAAAGAAATCATAGAGCTCGGCAATTGTTCTGCGCATACGGGAGCTCAGACCGTTTTCTGCATCTTCAAGGATCAGGGGAATAGCCCAGTGGGCTCTGGAGACTGCGCTACCAATGGGGATCCCCCGGTCAAGTAACAGTCCTCTTATTTGACAGACTGTAGCAGTGCGGTGATTGACAATACGCTGCCTTGCCCGGTGTAAAGCCTGGATATCCTGTTGTTCCGGGCTTTTTAGTGGCACGCGAACTGCATTGTCGGTTGCATCAGAGCCACTGCGATGGCCTGTGCATCATTACCGTCATTTTTTTGCCCGCGGACAAAGGGTTTTACATACTGAGGACTGATGACCTTTACTTTGTGCCCCAGTTTCTCAAACTCACGCTGCCAGTAAAATGCCCCGGTGGACGCTTCGATCCCAATCAGACATGCAGGAATATTTGCCAGCGTCTGGAGCAATTCTTTTCGGCCAGTTCGTTTCGTATAAACCGGTTTGCCGGCCTGGTTTAACCCGCAGAGCTGAAAAACATTTTTAGCCAGATCAATACCCAGAAATACGATATTCATGGTGATTCTCCTGATGGGCACATTTCGTATAGTTAACCGCAGCGGGAGGAGGTAGTCCATCCCATTACATGGCGCAAGAAACACGGCGGGATTTCTCCTTCGGAGCTGAAACACATGCGGCAGCCTGAGGAAGAAAATCTCAGGTTGAAGAAGCTGGTTGCCGATCTGAGCCTCGACAAGGCCATGCTGCAGGATGTGACGGCAAAAAAGAACTGACGCTGGAATGTCTGCGCGAATGGGGCCGGGACCTGCAGGCACGCTACGGAGCCAGTGAGAGGTAGGTATGTTTTGCGCTACGGGTCAGGCGCAGCTCTTTCCGCTACCGTTCTGTAGCAGCAGACGACAGTGCGTTGCGCCTCCGTATCAGGGAGATCACCGAAACCCGGGTTTACTATAGCTACCGCAGGGTTCACGTCATGCTCAGGTGGGGGGCTGGCGGGATAATCATAAACGCATTTACCGACTCTACAGCGAGCAGGAGCTGTCCCTGCTTCTCGAACGCCCACGCCGGAATAAATCGGCACAGCGCCGACAGCCCCAGCCTGAGGGGCTGTATCCGAATCATGTCTGGGGCATGGACTTTGTCTCTGATGCCTTATTTGACGGGCGTCGGTTACGTCTGCTGACAGTCATTGATCTCTACACACACGAATGTCAGGGGATCTGCGTGGGCCAGAATCTGCGCTCAACGGAGGTCGCTGAGATGCTGAACACCATTGCGCTCAGACGTCTCTTACCCCAGTTGCTGAAAACCGATAACGGCTCTGAATTTGCAGGGAAAAAGCTGGACAAGTGGGTGTATGAACGGGGGATCCGTATAGACTTTTCCCGGCCGGGAACATCGACGGACAATGCCACAGTGGAGTCGTTCAATGGCAGGCTGCGACAGGAATGTCTGAACGAGAACTGGTTCATGTCTCTGGAGGATGCACAGTGCAAAATCGAAGCCTGGCGCATACACTATAATCAGAGGCGTCCCCATTCTGCACTGGGCTGGATGACGCCATTCGAATTCGCTGAGAAGTCTGCCGGTTGCCAGAATATGCAGCCAACATGAAGCCGGTTATTCCTGATTACGACTGGATCATATTCGGGGTCAGGGTCAACCAACCGACATTACTAACTGAAGGTTGTATCTAATCCTGGGGGCAGGTCAATCATTGACAACGCTAGCCAGCACAGCAATGCTTCCAAGCTGACTAACCGAGCCATAGTTCAATGTGTTGTGGAAACAGGAAGTTACTATAGAGCAGGTGATTAAGGGACACAGCCTGGTCTCCTGGGGCAGAGTCGCCTGCCAGACCATGGCCGAAAGACTACAGGATCCGAATGCGCCGGAGATCATGCATCAACAATCGCGCAACGGCTGGTTCTATCGGGTCGTGACGCCAGGGGAAACCTGCAGCGATGATAGGTTTATTCTTATCGACCGCCTCGCAGATGGTTGGCCGCTCAGCGGGGTACAACGTATAGTTTTTAATAACCTGGGCAGCGATGAAGAACTACTGGTGTTGTTGGCAATGCCGTTTCTTGCCATCCCCTGGCGAGAGTTATCGATGCAGCGCCTGAATAATGATGCTTGATATTTGTCCTTTGTGTGCCTGTTCCACGTGCCTGGTAACCGTTCAATGCTTATGCCGACATGAAAAGTGAAAGCGAGGGCGTTTATTTTGAACAGTACTTGCGCCGCCCCTGGAAGGAAAAGCCCCATGGATGGGACGAGTCATCTCGGGTCCCGACAGATGAAGCATGTCCTGCCGCCCATTAACTGATCAGTATCAGCCACAGCGCCTGCCTTCATTAAGGTAACCGTCACCGCAACCGGTACGTCGATGAGGAAAGACGAGATGACTCGCAATTACGCGACATGACCGGTCTGATGAGTCATCATAGATGGCAGTTCGAATAAATATCGCGTCTGATACCGGATGACGATGGGTAAATTACAACATAATCAAACGCCCAAGGACATGCATCATTCACTCAACTCATCGGACTGGCAATGATGCATCGTTGAATCACCCGGCACGAATGGTAAAGTCGTCAGCCACCCGGACACCTCTTCAAGACTTAATACATCAGCATAGCGGGCATTAAGATCCAGCAAGGTGAAATCAAGCAATGACTGGCTGCGATCGCCAATCACTTCGCGCGGCACCATAACATGAAACCCCATCTGAAACGCCTCAATGGCGGTAGCACGAATACTGCCGCTGGCAGTAACGCCGCCCAGAATAATAGTGTCGATGCCTTGCTGCTTTAACCATACATCTAAAGTATTACCAAAAAAATCAGAAATATAGTACGTTTCATGGTTACGCGAAAAAGGCGCATTCGCCAATGCCTCATCGATCTGGTTAAGGTAGGCATCTTCTGTCAACCTGGTAATAAACGGGTATTTTTTCCCCCACAGCCAGGAGAATGCATGTTCAGGACGATAAACTGTGCGGGTAAATATCGTTGGTAGTCCACGCTGTGCCGCGAGCGTCAACAACTGATGCAAGCCTTGTTTATCAAACGGGGTATCAATCGCCAGCGTCGAACCGGAATCCATGAAGGCGTAGGTAACATCCCGCACCAAAATCGCCGCTTTGTTACCAAAGCCGATCTTGTGAGCAAAACCCGTCTGCGTGAAAACCCGTTGAATCTCGTCAGCAAGGTAACGACGCTGACCACCAGGGGTATAAACCACCTTCAGCCCATAGGTTTTGACCTCGCCGTTCTCTTCCAGTCGACGTAACGTGCTGGCGGAGATCCCCAGCATTTTAGCCGCATCAGAAACCGTCAATAATTTATCGTACATTACATATGTATCCCATTGACCGGAAAAGCATGCAGTATACCAGACCGGTACATCCTGTGGTCTCATCGCGTGACGCCTGCCTTATGGAGGCGTCACGCAGTTATCAACCATTATACCTGACAGAGTGGCGGCAGACAGGCATGCCAGTCTGTGATCTGTTGATAAAGCATGCCTAAATCCACCAGCGCCTGCTCGTTACCGTGACGGGAAACCCACTGTATGCCCATCGGCATACCCGTTGTTGAAATCCCCACCGGCAGCGTCAACGTCGGTACGCCCGCGTTGGTAAACGGCATATTGTAAGCAGGAGACCCGGTTGTCGCGAGACCATACGGAGCTAATGTCGGCGTTGCTGGCGTCATCAAGATATCCACTTCATCGAACAAGGCCGTCAGCTCACGGCGATAACGCATTCTCACCTGCTGCGCCTGCAAGTATTTCTGCGCAGAGATCGCGAGACCCTGTTGCAGAAATTCCTGCAAATACGCGCCGAACAGCGTCGGCTTCTGCAAGAAGATTTCCTGATGATACGCCGCGCACTCTGCTTGCATAACAACATGGTGGGCACGGCAAGCTGCGTCGAAACTTTCCGGGAGCGCGATACGTTTGAGCTTAACACCTTGCCCGACCAGGTCATCCATTGCCTGCAAACAAGCTGCGCCAATTTCGTCATCCACATCAGCGTAATAGGGATGCTCTACGATCCCCACGGTGTAATTGTGATCTTCACGCAGCTGTAGTGGCGTATAGGGCAAGAAATACGTGGTGTCATCACGACGATCCGGGCCGGAAAGCGCATTAAACACCAGCACCGCATCTTCCACAGTATGAGTAAAAGCGCCAACATGATCCAGAGACCAACTGGCGGGGATTACCCCCGCTTTGCTGATACGCCCATAGGTCGCTTTCAGTACCGTCACACCATTGAATGCTGCCGGACGAGACAGCGATCCGGCGGTTTGTGTGCCCAATGCCATCAGCGCCATACGCGCGCCGACGGCGGCAGCAGATCCGCTACTTGAACCACCGGGCGTATGCGCCGGGTTCCAGGCGTTTCCCGTCTTAGGCGGTGTGCCCAGATTAGCAAACTCAGTGGTAGTCAGTTTCCCCAGCAACAATGCTCCCTGACTCTCAAGCTTGTCGATCACGCTCGCGTTTTCTCTGGAGATATGGCCTTTTAGTACTTTTGACCCCCCTTCTGTCGGCAAACCGCGGGTATGAAAAATATCCTTGGCGCCATAAGGAATGCCAAACAGCGCAGGCTTGCAAGCAATGGCGTCCATCTGCTGGTCGAGGTCAAGGGCGCGTTGACGCGCCCCTTCTTTATCAAGATAACGCCATGCGTTGACCTCGCCGTCAAGCTGCTCGATACGCGCCAGAAAATGGCTCAACAACTCGCTCGGAGAAATCTTGCGAGCCGCCAGTTGCCGCCGGGTAGCGGCAATCGTGGCAAAGGGCGAGGTATCCAACATTTTCTTCATGCACTCATATCCTTGTTATGGTCTGGCAGCAAACTGGCCGTCAACGATTTGCGTATAAGGCATATCCTGCGTGATATTACCGACAAACTTCTGAATACTAATCGCGGTTGTAAACGCTTCTGGAGAAATAACCGCGCTGGCGGGATAGACGTTGCTGTCAATCATCCGCTGTACCGCCGCATTTACCACGCTGCCGTTCAATCCGGCAAATTCCTGGCGAGCAACCTGTTTGGCAACATCGGGATGTTGATGGATAAACGCCAGCGATTCATTGATAGCTTTAACAAAGCGCGCAACCAGCTGTGGATTATCGGTAATCATTTTCTCCGAGGTATTAATGGTGGAGAATGCATACTCCGGGTAGTCACGCGTAAAATCGTAAATCACTTTCAGCCCTTGCCCTATCCCCTGATCTGCCTGAGGTTCATACACTACAGCAGCATCCGCGCGGCCCGCTAACAACGGACCCAGTTCCGAACCATTTTGCACTTCGTTAATTTCCACATCCGTCTTCGGATTCAATCCGTTCTGAGCTAACAAACGTAACAGCAGCGTATTCGACGTCCCTGGCGCCAGACCAACGACCACCCGTTTGCCTTTTAAATCCATCGATGAAGAGAATTTAAAATCTGGTTTAGCCACAATCCATACTGGCGCACTGTTAGCCACCGCGCTGACTGCTTTGGCCATTCCCCCTTTTTGTTGAGCGAATCCGACATGCTCCGGGCCATGTACGGAAAATTGTGCTTCACCAGACAGCACCGCCGCCAGCGCAGTTGGTCCTGAACCCGCCGAGCGAATCGACGTTACGTCTATCTGGTTTTTTTCGAAAAAATCCTGTTGTCTGGCAACATAAACCGGCAGATACAATAAAGAGTGGAATGCTTCGGTCACCAATACGCGATCGGGCTTCGCGTCAGCCGCTGATGCATTAACGGAAAAAACGGTAAACAGCGCCGCGCACACCCATGCAACGATTTTATTCATTTTACTTTCCTTCTTAAGGCGTTAAGGAACTACGAAACGGTACCACTAGCGATGTGTTTGCTGACGTTCCCAGGGCAGTAACCAGCGTTGTAGTTGAACCACGACCAGGTAGAGCACAATGGCAACAATCAGCAACGCAAAGACGCCAACCCACACAACATTGAGATTGAAAAGGTTGCCGGCGACGAAAATCATTTTCCCCAGACCGTAATCGGAGGAGATGAACTCACCGCCGATATCAGCAATCAGGGCAAAACCGATATTCAGTCGAAAAGCCGCAATAATCCACGGCAGGGTCGAAGGCACCACCACCTTACGAAAAATCTGGTTACGGTTAGCCCCCAGGGAACGCATCAGGTTTACCTGATTGTCATCAATTTGGTGTGTGCCTTGCCATGCGGAAAGTAACGCCACGACGTAGGTAGCGATAAAGGCCAGCGCAATTTTGGAAAACAGCCCGGAACCAAACCAAATGATGATGATCGGTGCCAAAGCGATCTTCGGCAGGCTGTTGAGTGCAATGAAAAAAGGATCGAGAATGCGAGCCAGCATTGGCGTATGCCACAATAAAAGCCCGGAAAATGAGCCGAGCAAACTGCCCAGCACAAATCCAGTTACAGTGGCATATACCGTGACACAGGTATTTTTTAACAGCTCACCATTCGCCACCAGACGTAAAAATTCCTGCCAAATACCCGCTGGCGATCCCATCAGAAAAGCGTTTACCACACCGGCGTTCACCCCTAGTTGCCAGAGGGCGACAATGACGACGAGGAGTAATACCCGGCAACCATTATCCCGCAATAGTGACAGCCAGCGCTTTATGCGCTGACGTCCCTGGCGGGCGCGATCCGGGACAGTTTTACCAACAACAACAGCGGATTTACTCATGCATGTTCCCCCAGTTGGATATCCATATCAGCCCAGATGGCATCGAAGAAGGCCTGGAATTGAGGATCTTTACGGGCGCCCATGGCAGAACCGTGCCGCCTAGCAAGACCAATATCGTAGGTTTTCTTGTTCCAGGTTGGCCGCTGAGACATCACCACAATACGATCGGACATGGCAATCGCTTCGCCAATATCATGGGTGATCAACACCACTGTTTTTCTGTATTCGTTGAGGATCGTCAGGATTTCCTCTTCCAGTACCAGTCGGGTTTGGTAGTCCAGAGCAGAGAACGGCTCGTCGAGCAGAATGATGTCAGGATCGATGACCAGAGTACGGATCAATGCTGCGCGTTGCCGCATCCCCCCCGAAAGCGTGGCCGGATAAGCGTGGGCAAAATCACCCAGTCCGTATTTATCCAGATACATCATTGCCCGTTCGTGCCGATCCTTCTTCGGCATCTCGTTGATTTCCAGACCGAGACAAACGTTATCTAGAATAGTACGCCACGGAAACAACAGATCCTTTTGCAGCATGTAGCCCACACGCCCTTTACCCGGCATGGCATAGTACGGATCGAACACCTGGATGTCGCCCGCCGTCGGGGAAAGCAGCCCCGCAATAATGTTAAACATCGTGGTTTTTCCGCAGCCACTGGGCCCGACAATGCTGATAAATTCCTGGTGATAAATATTGAGGGAAATATCTTTGATGACGTCTACTGCGTTATCATCATGATCTAAAAACTGTTTTTTTACGCCTTTCATGGCTATCGCTACTGCGGGGGCGGCAGGATCGCCAGAAGGCATTTTTTCTCTTGCTGGTGAAAGGTTCATCTTACACTCCGGACTAAAAGTATTTCCGACCCTCAAAAACGCGAAGCCGGATAGCAGTGATGTCGATTGCGCGCACTTCATCGTGCAAAAAACTTATCAAACTTGTCTAATACGACAAACTTATCACAATTATCATTCTTACCATATTTATGCCATCTGTTAGTACTGACATACGGAACGCAACCCGGTCAGCCTGGGGCACTGAATGTACTTTTCTTCACTTTCATGCCAGATGGCTCGGGAGGACACAAAGCGATGCGTTGCGCGAGGACATCTTTGAGAAAGGGGACATCTGAAGATATCCCGCTCGGTAGCTTAAATTTCAAAAATCCTGGTCGTGACGCAAACTTAGTGTTGTTGTACTCTCTGCCTTTTGGATGATTGATGGCAAAGATTGATGTGGTTTGTCCCTGTTGCTTGTTAAAGAAGCTTCCGCGCCAGGCTTTCGAATTAGAGAAGATCAATTTATGGAACGAGAAAGGTCGATCACCATTGACTCTTTACTTGAAGCACTTGCAGGTGATGGAGAAACTTTGCCAGTAATATGTATTAGTCGCGACTTGATCTGACATATGGCCTTGAAAGGTTGAGAGTTACCGGTTTTGATATGGGTGTCGAATCTTTATACAAAACACGAGGTGACTCTCATACTTCATACTACCAATCCCGTCATCAAACACAAAACTGGTTTGCTTAATCTGGTTGAAGAACTCAGCAACGTATCTAAAGCCTGTAAAATCATGGGCGTCTCCCGTGATACATTTTACCGTTATCGTGAACTGGCTGATGAAGGCGGCGTGGACGCGCTGATTAATCGCAGCCTACGCGCTCCCAATCTCAAAAATCGTACTGACGATGCAACTGAGCAGGCCGTTGCTGATTATGCTGTTGCATTCCCTGCTCATGGCCAACACCGAACCAGCAATGAGCTGCGTAGACAGGGCGTTTTTATCTCAGGAAGTGCCGTCCGTTCTGTCTGGCTGCGCTACAATCTTGAGAATTTCAAAAAGCGCCTTAAAGCACTGGAAGAAAAAATGGCTCGTGAGGGTATCGAACTGACTGACAGCCAGATCGCCGCACTGGAACGTAAAGCCAGTGATGACGAGGCCTGTGGCGAAATTGAAACCGCTCATCCGGGTTATCTGGGGTCTCAGGACACGTTCTACGTGGGGAGCCTGAAAGGTGTTGGACGTATTTATCAGCAGACGTTCGTGGATACCTACCCGAAGGTTGCTCACTGCAGGCTGTATGTCACCAAAACGCCGATTACAGCAGCAGATCTGCTGAATGAACGTGTGCTGTCGTTCTACGCGTCTCAGGGTCTGCCTGTGCTGAGAATATTGTAGTGGTCAACTAAAACTGGCCACCGCTTTAGAGTTTTTCCAGTATCGGTTTTCCGATTCGTTTGGGGGTAACCCACCGTTATAGTCATGCGGCCTTAGCGAGCTGTAATACCCGACGATATAGTCTGTGATCGCATGAGCAGCTTCGCTAAAGTTTATAAGTGGTGGTCGACATAAATAGGCCAAGATATGAGAGCTGTTCTTGGACAACTTAAAGTCTGCTTTTGGCACGGTGCGGTCAGTTAACCGAGCCGGACGTCAGCTGCAAGCGCGCAGTGGAAGTTTGGAATCCATACTCACCTTGAAGTGTACTGAGGATCTGGGACTTAAGTAAGCGGTTAATTCAACATATACAGGCATTTAGGCCCATTTCGGCGGCCATAAACATAAGGCACTGAGAATAGAGTAAAATGCTCACTGCCGCAGCAATTAATTTTTATGATTTGCGAAGCCCTGTGTTGTTGAAATTGTGTAATAATAAATGCGCTCATGTTACTGACGCTTAAAGATAGATCACTATCGGGGAGCATGGGTCATTGCTAGCCGCGCGTCTGGGCATAACCTTCCCTGGA
>NZ_PJDK01000020.1:0-82486 GCF_002837615.1 Klebsiella sp. X1-16S-Nf21 | reverse complement strand
GGTGCGCAGCGGTTCAGCGATAATCTCCCCGATGGTCATGCGCGGATTCAGCGAGGCCAGCGGATCCTGGAAGATCATCTGGATATCGCTGCGCACATCGCGCCACTCTTCCTGCTTCATACCCAGCAGATCTTTCCCAAGCCAGGCCACTTTGCCATCGGTCGCTTTCACCAGGCCAATAATGGCGCGGGCGAAGGTCGATTTGCCGCAGCCTGACTCCCCTACCACACCGAGGGTTTCCCCCTCATAGAGGCGCAACGTCACGCCATCCACTGCTTTCAGCGTTTTCGACGGCTGCCAGAACCACTGCTTGCCATCTTTGATATCGAAGTGCACCTTCAGGTCGGCAATTTCAAGCAGGACTTTTCGTTGTTCAGTTACGGCGTTCATAGCAGATCCCCCACCGGTTTAAAGCAGGCGCGCAGGCGGCCTGGCGCGAACGACTCCAGCGGCGGTGCGCTGCTACACTGCTCCATGGCGTGCGGGCAGCGCGGCTGGAATGGACAGCCTTTCGGCAATCGCAGCAGGTTTGGCGGGTTGCCAGGGATGGTTAACAACGCATCGCCCTCGGCATCCAGACGAGGAACTGCATTCAACAGGCCAATAGAGTATGGATGTGACGGTTGATAGAAGACATCGCGCGCCTGACCGTACTCCATGGTGCGCCCGGCGTACATCACCAGCACTTTATCGCAGATCCCGGCCACCACCCCGAGGTCGTGGGTGATCATGATGATTGCCGTATTGAATTCGCGTTTAAGCTCATTCAACAGCGTCATGATCTGCGCCTGCACGGTGACGTCCAGCGCGGTGGTGGGTTCATCCGCAATCAGCAGCCGCGGCCGACACAGCAGCGCCATGGCAATCATCACGCGCTGGCGCATCCCGCCGGAAAACTCGTGCGGAAACATCTTCATGCGCTTGCGCGCTTCCGGCATTTTTACCGCATCGAGCATCTTCACCGACTCTTCAAACGCTTCGGCTTTGCTCAGTCCTTTATGCAACATCAGGACTTCCATTAACTGCTCGCCCACCCGCATATACGGGTTAAGAGAGGTCATCGGATCCTGGAAAATCATCGAGATTTGCTCGGCGCGCAGTTTGTTCAGTTCACGCTCGGGCAAATTGAGGATCTGCCGACCGTTAAAGGTGGCGGATCCTCCGATGCGGCCGTTGGCCGCCAGCAGCCCCATCAGAGCGAAGGCGGTTTGCGATTTACCGGAGCCAGATTCGCCCACAATGCCGAGCGTCTCGCCCGCCTGCAGGGTGAAGTTCAGGTCATTGACGGCGGTGACATCGCCATCCGGCGTTTTAAAGGTGACGCGGAGATCTTTCACGTCCAGCAGCAGGCCGCTGTGACTCTGCGCTTGCGGCGCCTTTGCCGTTTCAATCATGGTCATGGCAGCGCTCCTTAGCGGTCTTTCGGGTCGAGGGCATCACGCAGACCATCGCCGATAAAGTTGAAACAGAACAGGGTCACCACCAGGAAACCCGCCGGGAACAGCAGCAGCCAGGGCGAGACTTCCATTGAGTTGGCGCCATCGCTGAGCAATGCTCCCCAACTGCTGAGCGGCTCCTGGGTTCCCAGCCCGAGGAAGCTGAGGAAGGATTCGAAGAGGATCATGCTGGGGACCAGCAGCGAGGCGTACACTACCACCACCCCCAGTACGTTGGGGACGATATGGCGCAGCACGATGCTGGCCGTGGAGACCCCACCGACCTGCGCGGCTTCGATAAACTCTTTACGCTTCAGGCTCAAGGTCTGTCCGCGCACGATACGCGCCATATCCAGCCAGGAAACCATGCCGATGGCAACAAAGATCAGCAGGATATTCTGACCAAAAAAGGTCACCAGCAGGATGACGAAGAACATAAACGGGAAGGAGTTGAGGATCTCCAGCAGACGCATCATCACCGAATCCACTTTGCCGCCGAGATAACCGGAAAGCGAACCGTACAGCGTGCCGAGGATCACCGCCACCAGCGCCGCTGCCACCCCGACCATTAGCGAAATACGCCCGCCGATCGCCACGCGCACCAGCAGGTCGCGCCCGGAGGAGTCGGTTCCGAAGTAGTGGCCTGAAGCCATATCCGGGGCATTGGACATCATGCCCCAGTCGGTATCGAAGTAGGAGAACGACGACACCATTGGCGCAAAGGTGACAAACAGCGCAATAAGCACCAGCATGATCAGGCTGGTCACCGCGGCGCGGTTGTGCATAAAGCGGCGACGCGCATCCTGCCAGAGGCTACGCCCCTCCACTTCCAGCTTCTCACTGAAGTTTTCCAGCGCCTCGCTATTTTTCTTACTTAACATCATGGCGAACTCCGGCTTCAGTAGCGAATCTTCGGATCGATAACGGCGTACAGCACGTCAACGATGGCGTTGAACAGGATAGTCAGGGCGCCAACGAGGATCGTCAGGCTCAGCACCAGCGAGTAGTCGCGGTTAAGCGCCCCGTTAACGAACAGCTGGCCGATCCCCGGCAGGCCGTAAATGGTTTCAATGACCATTGAGCCGGTGATGATGCCCACGAAAGCTGGCCCCATATAGGAGAGCACCGGCAGCAGCGCCGGCTTCAGCGCATGGCGCAAAATAATGCGGCGCATCGGCAGCCCTTTTGCCCGCGCGGTGCGGATAAAGTTAGAGTGCAACACTTCTATCATCGAGCCGCGGGTGATACGGGCGATACTGGCGATATAGGCCAGGGAAAGCGCCACCATCGGCAGGATCATAAATTTCAGCGCTCCGCCGTTCCAGCCGCCGCCCGGCAGCCAGTGCAGGGTAATGGCAAAAATCATCACCAGCAGCGGCGCCACCACAAAGCTCGGAATAACCACGCCGGTCATGGCTACCCCCATCACCGCGTAGTCCCATCGGGTGTTTTGCTTCAGAGCGGCTATCACCCCGGCGGCTACGCCGATCACCACCGCGAGTAAAAAGGCGGCGAAGCCCAGTTTCGCAGAAACCGGGAAGCTGGCGGCCACCAGATCGTTGACCGAATAATCTTTGTATTTAAAGGAGGGACCAAAATCGCCATGCGCCAGTTGCTTCAGATAATTGAAGTACTGCGTCATGATAGGGTCGTTTAAATGGTATTTTGCTTCAATATTCGCCATGACTTCCGGCGGCAGGGTGCGCTCCCCGGTAAAAGGACTTCCCGGTGCCAGACGCATCATGAAGAATGAGATGGTAATAAGAATAAATAGCGTCGGAATCGCTTCCAGACAGCGACGTAAGATAAATTTTAACATTGCCCGTACCTTCTGGCGTGTGCCTTTGCACTGCTCTCAAATAAGACACGATGGAGCGAGCACAGGCCCGCCCCACGTATTGCCATTAATGTTTGATAACGTAAAGATCTTTGGTATAGACGTTATCCATCGGGTCTTTACCGGTATAGCCCCCAACCCACGGTTTCACCAGGCGGGCGTTGACGTAGTAATAGACCGGTACGATCGCGCTGTCTTTGTCCAGCTGCTGTTCCGCTTTCGCATAGGCTGCCGTACGCTGCGCTTCATCAGACGCTTTTACGGATTCAGCCATAATCTTGTCGAACGCCGGGCTCTTATAGTGCGCAGTGTTCATTGAGCTGTCAGAGAGCATGGTATTCAGGAAGGAAGTTGGCTCGTTATAGTCGGCGCACCAGCCTGCGCGTGCCACGTCATAGGTGCCCTGGTGACGGGTATCGAGGAACGTTTTCCACTCCTGGTTAACCAGCTTCACGTCAATGCCCAGGTTTTTACGCCACAGCGAGGCGGCGGCAATCGCCAGCTTCTTGTGCAAATCGGAGGTGTTATACAGCAGGTTAAAGGTCAACGGTTTATCCGCGGTATAGCCGGCTTCGGCCAGCAGTTTTTTCGCTTCTTCGTTGCGTTTTTCCTGCGACCACGTAAACCATTCCGGCTCGCTCAGCTTCGCGCCATCGGTGTACGGCGGCGTGTAGCCGTAGGCCGGCAGATCGCCCTGTCCTTTCACTTTATTAGCAATAATGTCGCGATCCAGACCCAGCTTCAGCGCGGTACGGACGCGTACGTCGGTAAACGGCGCTTTCTGGTTGTTGATTTCGTAATAATAGGTACACAGATACGGGTCGACGTGCAGCTCGTTGGGGATCTCTTTTTTCAGCTTCTGGAAGAGTTCGATCGGCAGCTGGTTATAGGTCATGTCCAGTTCACCGCTGCGATAGCGGTTAACATAGGTCACTTCGGAAGAGGTCGGCAGCCAGGTAACGGTGTTAATGACGGTTTTTGCATTATCCCAGTAGTGCGGGTTGCGCTCCATCACGATACGTTCGTTGACCACCCAGTCTTTCAGAGTATACGCCCCGTTGGTGACGATATTGCCAGGCTGTGTCCATTTCTCGCCAAATTTTTCAATAGCCGGTTTGTAGACAGGAGACATCGCCGGGTTAACCAGCAGCTTATAAAAATAAGGGACTGGCTCGCTGAGGGTTACTTCCAGCGTGTGGTCGTCAATGGCTTTTACGCCTAGTTCGCTCGGCGCTTTCTTGCCATCAATGATGTCGTCGACGTTAACGATATGACCATATTGCGGATAGCTGGCATAAGGAGAAGCGGTTTTCGGATCCACCAGACGCTGCCAGCTGTAGACGAAGTCCTGAGCAGTAACCGGCTCGCCGTTAGACCATTTCGCATCTTTACGCAGATGGAAGGTCCAGACTTTAAAATCTTTATTATCCCAGCTCTCTGCTACGCCAGGGATCGGGTGGCCATCTTTCGGCGAAGTATTCAGCAAGCCTTCGAAGAGGTCGCGGCTAATATTGGCCTCGGGTACCCCTTCAATTTTATTCGGGTCCAGTGATTGCGGCTCAGCGCCGCTATTTCGCACCAGCGTTTGCTTATCCGACAACTGCACACCGGCTGGGACATCCGCTGCCATAGCCATATTGCCGGCAAGCAGTGCGGATAGCACTCCCGCGGCGATCAAACGTTTTTTAGTGATGATGGTCATTGTGTTGTAACTCCAGTCATTATAATTACTGGTTTTTTAACCAGCCTGTTTTTTTCCCGTTTGCGGGGATCTGTCCAACGCAGGAGCGTTTGCGATTGGCAGATTGCTATCACCGACTTATTTATTACGACCGCTCGAACGGCAGCCTTAACGTCGATTCTTTGCCCCCTCGCTGGAGGGCAGTTCCGGCGCAGTGAGATTATTAATAATGATTCTCATTTACGCATATAATTCAGCAGACGATAACGGCGGAAATTACCAAAAGGTAAACACCTCCGCCAATGCAATTTGCAAATATGTTACCGGATTCTCTTTTATCGCCGATATTGCCCGCGATGCTCAAGATCTTCGCGGACTACCGACAAAAAAATATCATTGTTAATCATAGTGATATGATTTTTTAATCGCGTTGAGAATCGAGTATCGGCTAAAAGATGCTTTTTTGTACAAAAATTTAACAACAGGTTACTTTTTAGCACATTCATCTACTGCCTTGTTAAAATTACTAATATCATTTCGATGATCCGACAGCAAGTGCCAGAGAATGATGTGAAGAAAATAACATCGCAGGCAGGAAGAGCGTGAGGGGAAAACAATGAACAAAAACAGATATCTTAATGAAAAATATGGATTTAAAGATATTATCGCAAAACGTTATCTCAACAGCCGATCTCGCGCTGGTTAATAGGTTTTGCTAATAATCGCGCAAGCGCGAAGTGAAGCCTCCACGCTTGCATGGTGTTCCACTAATTAAGCAGTCCGGGGAACAGCGCTTTAATACCGGTTACGATAAACTCGATCCCCAGGGCCATCAGCAGCAACCCCATGATACGGGTGATGACGTTGATTCCCGTCTGTCCCAGCAGACGAACCAGCCACGGCGCCATTCGGAAAATGCCCCAGCAGCAAAGAGCGAATACCGCTATCGCCAGTGAGAACCCGACCAGGTGCACCCAGGAATGATATCGGGTGCCCCAGACAATAGTTGAACTGATTGCCCCCGGTCCGGCCATTAAGGGGAGCGCGAGAGGCACGACGCCGATGCTCTCCCGGACCGCCGTCTCCGACTTCTCCTGCTTGTTCTGCTTATCTTCGCCGAGCTTGCCGCTGATCATCGACATCGCAATGGTCACCACCAGGATGCCGCCGGCAATGCGGAAGGAATCAATCGAGATGCCAAAAATCTGCAGAATGCCATCGCCGAGAAACAACGACGTCAGGAGAATGATCGCCACCGACAGGTTTGCGGTCAGGTTGGTCTTGTTGCGCACCGCTGCCGGTTGGTAGCTGGTCATACTGATAAACACCGGAATGATGCCGACCGGGTTGACCAGGGCAAATAAGCCAATGAAAAACTTGAAATAGGTAGCAAAATCGAACAGTGGTTGAGTCACAATGGGCTCCGCAGCATCATCAAAATTGGCGGTTGACTATTAACAGCATAAAATAACTGCGCGAAACATACGCTTTTTGCATGCAATATTCATTATAAATATGCATAACCCGGTGATATGTATCGAATGTTAGTTATTTGTAGCTTTAATGCTAATCGTTTTTTTAATTTCAAAACCCTTCCATTACACTTGATCGAATCGGTTAAAAAGCAGCCAGCTGAAAGGTATCAGCCACGCCAATACTTGATCTAAATCACGTATTTTGTACTCAGAAGTGAGTAATCTTGATGACACCAACAGAGTGGAAGGCAGCATGACCTGAAAGTTAAAGTAATAGAGCTTTTTTAGTAAATCGGTAAAACAGTGTCCTGATTTTTCTACATAAACATTTACATGCAAGCTGTTAACAGCCTGTCTATAATGTCGAATCGAGCGACTGATTTACTAAAAAAGTTTAACATTATCAGGAGAGCATTATGGCTGTTACTAATATCGCTGAACTGAACGCGCTTGTTGAGCGTGTCAAGAAAGCCCAGCGTGAATATGCCAGTTTCACTCAAGAACAAGTCGATAAAATCTTCCGCGCTGCCGCTCTGGCCGCTGCAGATGCTCGAATCCCTCTCGCTAAAATGGCCGTTGCCGAATCCGGCATGGGCATCGTTGAAGACAAAGTGATCAAAAACCACTTCGCTTCCGAATACATTTACAACGCATATAAAGATGAAAAAACCTGTGGCGTCCTGTCAGAAGACGACACCTTTGGTACCATCACTATCGCTGAACCGATCGGCATCATCTGCGGTATCGTACCGACAACTAACCCGACTTCAACAGCCATCTTCAAATCGCTCATCAGCCTGAAGACACGTAACGCCATCATTTTCTCTCCGCACCCGCGTGCAAAAGAAGCCACCAACAAAGCGGCTGATATCGTACTGCAGGCTGCCATCGCGGCTGGCGCGCCGAAAGACCTGATCGGCTGGATCGATCAGCCGTCCGTAGAACTGTCTAACGCGCTGATGCATCACCCGGACATCAACCTGATCCTTGCGACCGGTGGTCCAGGTATGGTGAAAGCAGCGTACAGCTCCGGTAAACCAGCTATCGGCGTTGGTGCCGGTAACACCCCGGTGGTCATTGATGAAACGGCTGATATCAAACGTGCTGTTGCTTCCGTTCTGATGTCTAAAACCTTCGATAACGGCGTTATCTGTGCTTCTGAGCAGTCTGTTGTCGTCGTTGATTCAGTGTATGACGCGGTTCGCGAACGTTTCGCCAGCCACGGCGGCTATCTGCTGCAGGGTAAAGAGCTGAAAGCGGTTCAGGACATCATCCTGAAAAATGGCGCGCTGAACGCCGCTATCGTTGGTCAGCCAGCGGCAAAAATCGCGGAACTCGCAGGCTTCACCGTTCCGGCTACGACTAAGATCCTGATTGGCGAAGTGACCAACGTTGACGAAAGTGAACCGTTTGCTCACGAAAAACTGTCTCCGACGCTGGCGATGTATCGTGCGAAAGATTTCGAAGACGCGGTCACCAAAGCAGAAAAACTGGTTGCCATGGGCGGTATCGGTCACACCTCTTGCCTGTACACCGACCAGGACAACCAGCCGGCTCGCGTGGCTTACTTCGGCCAGATGATGAAAACCGCACGTATCCTGATCAACACCCCGGCTTCTCAGGGTGGTATCGGTGACCTGTACAACTTCAAACTCGCGCCTTCCCTGACTCTGGGTTGTGGTTCCTGGGGTGGTAACTCCATCTCTGAAAACGTTGGTCCGAAACACCTGATCAACAAGAAAACCGTTGCTAAGCGAGCTGAAAACATGTTGTGGCACAAACTTCCGAAATCTATCTACTTCCGTCGTGGCTCCCTGCCAATCGCACTGGATGAAGTGATTACTGATGGTCACAAACGCGCGCTGATCGTGACTGACCGCTTCCTGTTCAACAACGGCTATGCCGATCAGATCACTTCCGTACTGAAAGCAGCGGGCGTTGAAACCGAAGTCTTCTTTGAAGTTGAAGCTGACCCGACCCTGACCATCGTACGTAAAGGTGCCGATCTGGCGAACTCCTTCAAACCAGACGTCATCATCGCGCTGGGCGGCGGTTCCCCGATGGATGCGGCGAAAATCATGTGGGTCATGTACGAACATCCGGAAACCCACTTCGAAGAACTGGCGCTGCGCTTTATGGATATCCGTAAACGTATCTACAAGTTCCCGAAAATGGGCGTCAAAGCCAAGATGGTCGCCATCACCACCACCTCCGGTACCGGTTCTGAAGTGACGCCGTTCGCCGTAGTGACCGATGACGCAACCGGTCAGAAATATCCGCTGGCAGACTACGCGCTGACCCCAGATATGGCCATCGTCGATGCCAACCTGGTGATGGATATGCCGAAATCGCTGTGTGCGTTCGGTGGTCTGGATGCGGTGACTCACGCCCTGGAAGCTTACGTTTCCGTGCTGGCTTCTGAGTTCTCTGACGGCCAGGCTCTGCAGGCGTTGAAACTGCTGAAAGAGTACCTGCCGGCTTCCTACCACGAAGGTTCCAAGAACCCGGTTGCCCGTGAGCGCGTACACAGTGCTGCGACTATCGCCGGTATCGCGTTTGCGAACGCCTTCCTCGGGGTGTGTCACTCCATGGCGCACAAACTGGGCTCTCAGTTCCATATTCCGCACGGTCTGGCCAACGCCCTGCTGATCTGCAACGTTATTCGCTACAACGCGAATGACAACCCGACCAAGCAGACTGCGTTCAGCCAGTACGACCGTCCGCAGGCTCGTCGTCGCTACGCTGAAATCGCCGATCACCTGGGTCTCTCTGCACCGGGCGACCGCACCGCAGCGAAGATCGAGAAACTGCTGGCATGGCTGGAAAGCATCAAAGCTGAGCTGGGAATTCCGAAATCTATCCGCGAAGCTGGCGTTCAGGAAGCTGACTTCCTGGCTAACGTTGATAAACTGTCTGAAGATGCATTCGATGACCAGTGCACCGGCGCTAACCCGCGCTACCCGCTGATCTCCGAACTGAAACAGATTCTGCTGGATACCTACTACGGCCGCGAGTTCGTCGAAGGCGAAACTGCTGCGAAAACCGACGCGGCTCCGGTGAAAGCTGAGAAAAAAGCGAAGAAATCCGCTTAATCAACAACGGTAAACATACTGCAAGCCCCGTCAGATGACGGGGCTTTTTTATGCCTGCTTGTCAGCCAATCCCGAGCTCCAGCCTTCCAGAGTATAAAAAAGGCGCCCACAGGCGCCTGTATGAGCTTCTGAGCAACTCAGCAGGAATAACGCTGGTTTTGTACCTGGGTTAAAGAACCCACGCTCAGCGCCTCTTTATAATGCTTACGACAGACGGACACATACCGCTCATTGCCGCCGATGACAACCTGCTCGCCTTCATTATAAGGTCGCCCCTCTTGATCGAGACGTAGCACCATGCTCGCCTTACGGCCGCAGAAGCAAATGGTTTTCAGCTCCACCAGCTTATCGGACCATGCCAGCAAATACTGGCTACCGGTAAAGAGCTCGCCGCGAAAATCCGTCCGCAGTCCATAGCACAGCACCGGAATATCCAGTGTATCGACAACTTCGGACAGCTCATGAACCTGTTCGCGCGTCAGAAACTGGCTTTCATCCACCAGCACGCAGTGAATCGGCTTAAGCTTGTGCTCTGCCGCAATATCGTTAAATAGCGACGTCTGCGGATTATACAACCGGGCCGGCGAGGAGAGGCCGATACGCGAGCTGACTTTTCCAGCACCGAAGCGGTCATCTATCTCAGCGGTATAAACGATGGTACGCATCCCCCGCTCCTGGTAATTGTACGAAGATTGCAACAGAGCGGTCGACTTACCTGCATTCATTGCAGAGTAGTAGAAATAAAGTTGTGCCATCGGCTGCGTGACCCCAATCAAAGTGTTTTATCGCGGCGGCGATTGTACCATATTTTAGGCGTACAGCCGCCCTTTCCGCAGGGGTATTGTCGCAGCGCTGAAGGGCATGGAAACGGAAAGGGTGACGTGGATGAATTGAATTTACAGGGCCATTATTTGTACGCCCCGTTACGCTATCGGTGAGGTAACCATTGTCTTTTCGTGCTTATAGGACCAGTATCCATGCACTATAAGCGGGCTTGCGGGTTGTTTTATATTAAGGCGCGTAACCAAAAATGCGCTAATACTGACGAGGGTTATTTACCCATGCAAAGGATAATTTTTCTCACTGAACCTCAGAAAAAGCATATGGTCTCAGTGTTTTAGCTGGCCCCCTACTCATGGCTATAAGGAGCAAAGATGTGAAGCGGCACGAGAATTTTAACTTAAATTAATTAATTCCCGCGACAAATAACCAGTAATTTTGAATTCCTTACATTCTCCCCTATTGCACAACGCATTTTATCGCTCTATTATTAGTTCAACAAACCACCCCACAATATAAGTTTGAGATTACTACAATGAGCGAAGCACTTAAAATTTTGAACAACATCCGTACTCTTCGTGCGCAGGCAAGAGAATGCACCCTTGAAACGCTCGAAGAAATGCTGGAAAAATTAGAAGTCGTTGTTAACGAGCGCCGTGAAGAAGAAAACGCCGCCGCAGCAGAAATTGAAGAGCGTACGCGTAAGCTGCAGCAATACCGTGAAATGCTGATTGCTGACGGTATTGACCCGAATGAACTGCTGAGCACTATGGCTGCCGTTAAAGCCGGTACCAAAACTAAGCGTGCTGCACGTCCGGCTAAATATAGCTATGTAGACGAAAACGGCGAAACCAAAACCTGGACTGGCCAGGGCCGTACTCCTGCGGTGATCAAAAAAGCAATGGACGAACAAGGTAAATCACTGGACGATTTCCTGATCTAATCTCCGTTGTCGCAATATTAAAAATCCCGCTCCGGCGGGATTTTTTTTGTCCTCAGGCTCGATAAACAAAACCGGGAGTCGCTGACGCGCTCCCGGTTTCTGGCTTTTAATCGCGCTGCGGATTACTTCGTCACCGCGGTTTCCAGCCAGGCTTTAAAATCGTCACCAAGCGTCTTGTGACGAATACCATATTCGACAAACGCCTGCATGTAGCCAAGCTTATTGCCGCAGTCATGGCTCTTGCCCTTCATATGATAAGCTTCAACCGTTTCTTTCTCGATCAGCATATCAATCGCGTCAGTCAGCTGAATTTCATCACCGGCGCCCGGAGGGGTCTTCGCAAGCAGCGGCCAAATATCTGCGCTG
Source organism: Klebsiella sp. X1-16S-Nf21 (assembly GCF_002837615.1). Classification (NCBI taxonomy): domain Bacteria; kingdom Pseudomonadati; phylum Pseudomonadota; class Gammaproteobacteria; order Enterobacterales; family Enterobacteriaceae; genus Klebsiella; species Klebsiella sp. X1-16S-Nf21. The sequence continues at coordinate 70,876 of NZ_PJDK01000020.1, read as the reverse complement.
AGGACATAGCGCCCCACTACCGCCAGGTTGGACGGCGCAACGTCAGCTTTTGGCTTCTCGACCACGCCCACCATCGGCACACTTTCGCCCGGCTTCAGGGATTCGCCTTTGCAATCGACCACGCCATACGCGGTCACATCCTCGACAGGCTCAACCATAATCTGGCTGGCGCCAGTCTCATCAAAACGAGAGATCATCTCCGCAAGGTTATCACGGCTCAGATCGGACTCAAATTCATCCAGAATAACGTCTGGCAGAATAACCGCTACCGGCTCATCACCCACTACCGGATGTGCGCACAGCACGGCGTGACCAAGGCCTTTCGCCAGGCCCTGACGAACTTGCATAATTGTCACGTGCGGCGGGCAAATAGACTGCACTTCTTCCAGAAGCTGGCGTTTTACACGTTTTTCCAGCATCGCTTCCAGCTCAAAACTGGTATCGAAATGGTTTTCGATAGAGTTTTTCGATGAGTGCGTTACCAGAACAATTTCAGTAATTCCTGCAGCGATACATTCATTAACAACGTACTGAATTAACGGCTTATCTACCAGCGGCAGCATTTCTTTTGGAATTGCTTTGGTGGCAGGCAGCATCCTGGTGCCTAATCCCGCTACCGGGATAACCGCTTTTCTGACTTTAGAATTAAGGGCAGCCATTGAAATCTCCTGGACTGTTTGTTTTTTAAACTTCTCGTTACAAATAACGTGTCGAGTATATCAGTCAACCGCGTATTCACTGGTCTGAAAAGGTTCCGATAGCCTCGAATTAGGACTTTTACGCATAAAACTGCTCGATGGTACCACCAGTATAGGGCTGCAGGTAATGCCGTCTGCTTAGATATAAACGCAATTGCTCATTCCGCAGACAACATTAAGCGTAAACGCCCCCCGGCCCCCCAAATTTGGCACTGCCATGAGGCGCAGCGCTGGCTAATTTGGTTAAGATAGGCATCGCCCAGCGTCCCTAAAGGAACGCCATTACTTATCTGAATTTGATGCTCACCGGTATTCAACGTGCCATTGAGCCCTGCGGACACCAGAATTAAATTTTTCAGTCCACTGTGGTAATAACCCACCAGCAAAGGGAACTGACCGGGAAGATTCGCCTGGCGGAGTAACTGATTGACCTGTTTTAACAGACTCCCCATTTCAGGTAGCCGTTGCCCCTGATGCGCCAGTTGCTCTTGCAACAGGCTATTGAATAGCGCGCGCAGTAATAAAGCCGCCAGCACGCCATTATCCCCTGCTCGTGTGACATCCAGACAATAGAAAGCCAAATCATTTTCCGAGAGCGGCGCAATATCGAGCACCAGCCCCGGCTTATCCGCCGATACCAGCTGTCGATAATGAATGCGGCAATGTGACATTTCCTGTTGCACCGGAGGCTGTAGCTCCTGCAGCAGTCTCGATGCGGCGGTCGGATTACTGACCAGCGCGTCCCAGTCCTCAAATAAACGCTCTTCCTCTTCCACACGTGAACTAAACATCGCGGGATACAGGCAGGCATAAACGGTCTCACGCAGGCGATCGAAATCTTTCACCGGTTTTAACAGCACATCCTGGACGCCCAGCCGTAACGCTTTGGCTATATCCGCCATGTTTTCGGTGGCGGAAATCATCAGTATCGGTAGCTGCTCGCCGCGGTTACGCAGCGTCTCAACCAGTTCCAGACCGTTCATTCTCGGCATTGAAATGTCGCAAATCATCAGGTCCGGACGCACCTCTGTCATTTTATGCAGGGCATCCATGCCATCTTCCGCCAGCCAGGTCGTTGCTCCCAGCGAGGCCAGCCATCCATGCAAGAGTGAGCGGAAAACGGGTTCGTCTTCAACTATCAGAATCTGTTTTCCCGCCAATGGCTGCGTCATGATATCTCCCCTGGCTGACGATAATTCAATAGTGGCACGCTATTCTCACTATCGCCTGTCAGATTTTACTTAAGTCAGGTACTTGTACGTCAAACCGCTGTACGCACTAAGGGTAATAGTTCATCCATTTTCTTTTCCACGGCCAATTGGCCCGCGGCAATCGCCTCTGCTGCGCGATGGAAGTCGAGCGTCGACACTTGCGGACAGTATGGCTGCAGCAGGATATCCGGCGGGTCACCCGCCATACGGTTGCGTTTAAGACGGTTCTCCAGAACCTGGATAGACGTGGTCATGATCTCCATCGCCGTCGGCGTCACGGCCGTACGACGGGAGCTCATTTGCGTCAATCGCGCGCGCAGACGAGTATGCCATGGGCCCTCCTTCTCTTCAGCTTCCGGCCGCGGCGTTTCGAGGGAAAATAAATCTTGCTGCATGAGATGGGCATCATGTTGCAGGTCAACGGCAATCACGATATCGGCCCCCATTGCCCGCGTCAGCGACACGGGAACCGGGTTGACCACTGCGCCATCGACCAGCCAGTAACCATTATGCCTCACCGGCGCCATCAGTCCAGGCATGCTGCAGGAGGCTCGAACGGCTAAATGCAGATCGCCCTCAGTAAACCACAGTTCCCGGCCGGTACTTAAATTGGTCGCGACGGCAGCAAACCGACGCTCGCAGCGTTCGATATCGGTCACCGGCATAATACGACGGTAATGATTGAATACCTTTTCACCGCGCAGCAGGCCCCCACGTCGCCAGGAGAGGTCCATCAGCTTCAGGACATCCCAGTTGCTGAATGAGCAGATCCATGACTCGAGCGCCGGGAGCCGGTTGCAGGCATACGCCGCCCCTACCAGCGAACCGATAGAACACCCCGCGACGATATCAATCTCGATACCAGCCCGACGGAGGGCGTTGATGACGCCAATGTGCGACCATCCTCGGGCAGCTCCCGCCCCTAACGCCAGACCAATTTTAAGCTTTCTCATTATTACTGATAACTATCCTTCCACTCTGAGCGTGGCAACATTGTCACGGCTCAGTTAACATAAACACCTTTGGCGTTGAAGCGCCGTAATTCTTTCTTCCATGGAGGCAGTTTTGTCGCAATTATGCCCCTGTGGCAGCGCACTGGAGTATAGCTCATGTTGCCAGCGATATCTGTCCGGCGCAGAGCTTGCGCCAGGCCCGTCACAGCTTATGCGCTCCCGCTATAGCGCGTTCGTCATGAAAGATGCCGACTATCTGATCAAAACCTGGCATCCGTCCTGTCAGGCGCAGACGTTTCGCGCCGAGCTGGAGAAGGGGTTCAGCCAGACCGAGTGGCTGGGTTTAACCCTGTTCGCCAGTGATGAAGGGCGAGTCCCCAATGAAGGCTTTGTCAGCTTTGTCGCCCGCTTTAATGACAATAACCGTCCGGGCGCCATTATTGAACGTTCCAGATTCTTAAAAGAAAATGGACAGTGGTACTATATCGACGGGACACGACCGCTGATTGGTCGTAATGACCCCTGCCCTTGCGGCTCAGGTAAAAAATTTAAAAAATGCTGCGGCCAGTAACGCTGCCGTAGCGCTTGCAAACACTACAGGATTTTCCTCGCGATGCATTCATTACAACGTAAAGTACTACGCACTATTTGCCCTGATCAGAAAGGCCTCATCGCGCGTATCACCAATATCTGCTACAAACACGAACTTAACATTGTGCAGAACAATGAATTTGTTGACCACCGTACCGGTCGTTTCTTTATGCGCACCGAACTGGAGGGCATTTTTAACGACGCTATTCTGCTGGCCGATCTGGATAGCGCCCTGCCGGAAGGTTCCATCCGCGAACTGAATCCGGCAGGCCGTCGCCGGGTGGTCATTCTGGTGACCAAAGAGGCGCACTGCCTCGGCGATCTGCTGATGAAAGCCAACTACGGCGGACTGGATGTCGATATCGCCGCGGTTATCGGCAACCATGACACGCTGCGCCCGCTGGTGGAGCGTTTTGGTATTCCGTTTGAGCTGGTCAGTCACGAAGGGTTAAGCCGCGAAGAACACGACAAGCAGATGGGGGATGCCATTGCGGCACATGAGCCGGATTACGTGGTACTGGCCAAGTATATGCGCGTCCTCACCCCGGAGTTTGTCGCCCGCTTCCCGAACAAAATCATCAATATTCACCATTCATTTTTGCCGGCGTTTATCGGCGCCCGTCCTTATCATCAGGCCTATGAGCGCGGCGTAAAGATCATTGGCGCCACCGCCCACTATGTGAATGACAATCTGGATGAAGGCCCAATCATCATGCAGGACGTGATTCATGTCGATCATACCTATACTGCAGAAGATATGATGCGCGCTGGCCGCGATGTCGAAAAAAACGTCTTGAGCCGGGCGCTGTATCAGGTACTGGCGCAGCGCGTCTTCGTTTACGGTAACCGGACGATTATTCTTTAATCGACTGAGAAATGAATTGGTTAGCTTTACGGCGTTACGCGTAAAAATCAGGCAACCAGTTTATTTTTGTCAAACGAATGCTTTACAGGGGCGCATCATTTGGTATGATGCGCCCCGCTTCCCGAGAAGGAAGCAGGCCAGTACCAAGCATTACCCCGTGGTGGGGTTCCCGAGCGGCCAAAGGGAGCAGACTGTAAATCTGCCGTCATCGACTTCGAAGGTTCGAATCCTTCCCCCACCACCATTATTCACTACAGTGATATAGTTTCCCCGACAAGCGTAAACGATGTTTGCACTTAGCGGGAAGGGTAAGAACCTTCGACTAAGGTTCGACTCGAGCGCCAGCGAGAGAACGTTGCCACAGGCAACGGCCCGAAGGGCGAGGAGCGATAGCGACGAGTTATCCTTCCCCCAGCACCATTCATTTTGCTGAATAGCCTACAATGTGATTTTACCCCTGGTGGGGTTCCCGAGCGGCCAAAGGGAGCAGACTGTAAATCTGCCGTCATCGACTTCGAAGGTTCGAATCCTTCCCCCACCACCATCCTCTTAAAAAACACCTCAATCCCATTACTCTACGATATTCTATATTCTGCCCTACCGGGAAGGATGAGAAGCTTCGACCAAGGTTCGACTCGAGCGCCAGCGAGAGAACGTTGCCGCAGGCAACGGCCCGAAGGGCGAGGAGCGATAGCGACGAGTTATCCTTCCCCCACCACCATCCTCTTAAAAAACACCGCAATCCAATTACTCTACGATATTCTAGATTCTGCCCTACGGGGAAGGATGAGAAGCTTCGACTAAGGTTCGACTCGAGCGCCAGCGAGAGAACGTTGCCAAGGGCAACGGCCCGAAGGGCGAGGAGCGATAGCGACGAGTTATCCTTCCCCCTCTATTCTCGCGCTCTCTGCAACCACCTGTACTGCTACCTCCTCGCTCGCGCTTCGCTTAGCGAGGCTACAAGCACTGTTTTGCTACCCCCTCGCTCGCGCTTCGCTTAGCGAGGCTACAGGTGGCGCCGTCTGGTAGCCCGGACAGGTGCGCAGCACCGCCTCCGGGAAACTCACAGCGGTGGCAAACGCCTTTTTACCGGCGAGCTTTTCACCACCGAGGTGTTACACTGCGCATACTCGGCCAGACCGTCCAGCAGGGTATCCAGCTGGGCAATATCGCGCACCACGAGGCGCATCACGAAACAATCTTCCCCGGTCACTTTGTCACTTTCAATGCATTCCGGCATCGCCTGGATATATTTATCCACTTTCTGCAGCAGCCCAGGCAGCGGCCGGACCCGCACCAGCGCCTGGAGGCTGTAGCCCAGCGCGGCGAGATTCACCCGCGCACCATAGCCCTGAATGACGCCCCGCTCCTCCAGGCGCTTCACCCGCTCGGCCGTGCTCGGCGAGGTCAGCCCTACTCGCGCGCTCAATACCTTTAGCGAGACTCTGGCATCCTGAGTCAGGCAAGTGAGGATGGCCCGGTCAATTTCATCAAGTACGTCATTCATGTTTTTCACCTAATTATAAAAGGCATTCGCGTCTTTCTACCTTAATTCAGCCATATCACCCTGTCAGGGTTTTTCGCACAATAACTGAAAAATGATGGAGGTGAAAAATGCAACTTACCCGCGGCGTCTGGCAAATGAGCCTGGCAATGATAATCTCCGGCTCGATCGGCGCGTTCGTGCTGCTCTCTGGTTTGCCGGTGATGGATGTGGTGTTCTGGCGCTGCCTGATTGGCGCGCTAACCTTACTGGTGTTTATCGTGTTAAGCGGCCAGCCCTTCAGCCGGCTAACGCGTTTCACTCTCGCTCTGGCAGTAATTGGCGGCGCGGCGCTGGTCGTCAACTGGCTGCTGCTGTTTGCCGCCTATTCGCGGATCTCAATCGGTATGGCCACCGTGGTCTATAACACCCAGCCGTTTATGCTGGTACTGATGGGGATGGTGCTGGGGGAACGGGTCAGCGCCGTGAAATGGGGATGGCTACTGCTGGCCTTTGGCGGCGTAGTGATCCTGTTGTCAAGCGAGCTGACGTCTGCGCATGGAGAGGGGCTTACCACCGGCGTTTTGCTGGCGCTGGGCGCGGCATTCTTCTATGCCCTGACCGCCATTATCGCGCGCAAATTGCATCCGCTCCCCGCGCAGCATATCGCCTTTATTCAGGTGCTCGTTGGCGTCGTGATGCTGCTGCCGCTGGTGCATGCCCCCGAATGGACGGCCAGCTTCCCCTGGCGCTATCTGCTGATCCTCGGCATCGTCCATACCGGGATCATGTATCAGCTTTTATATAGCGCGATACAGAAACTGCCGACGCCCATTACCGGTTCGCTCTCCTTTATTTATCCGCTGGTGGCAATGGTGGTCGACTATCTGGTCTTCCACCATGCATTGACCCCTGTGCAGTTAATTGGCGGGATGCTTATTCTGTTTGCCGCCGCAGGGAATAACCTCGGCTGGGGCGAAAAAAAACCCCGCCGCGGCGGGGTCAGTGAGCAGTCGCGGGCCAGTTAGCGACGGGCGCGGACAATCTGGTATTTGCGCGTCAGGTATTCGACCGGCGCGCTCCAGATATGAACCAGACGGGAGAACGGGAACAGCAGGAACAGGGTCATGCCCAGCACCAGATGAACGCGGAAAATAAATGCCACGCCATCCAGATGCTGTGACGCGCCGCCGCGGAACGTCACCACCGACTGCGCCCAGCCGACCAGCTTCATCATTTCGCTACCGTCCATATGCTGGGCGGAGAATGGAATGGTCAGCAGACCCAGCGCACACTGCACCATCAGCAAGGAGAGGATCAGAATATCCGCTCCGGTGGTGGTGGCGCGAACGCGCGGGCTGAGCAGACGACGCTTGAGCAGCAGTAACCCGCCCACCAGGGTCATCACGCCGCAGGCGCCGCCGGCGATCATCGCCATCTTCTGCTTGACGTCGATCGGCAGAAAGGACTCATACATCCAGTGCGGGGTCAGCATGCCGAGGAAGTGGCCGGCGAAAATACCCAGGATGCCGATATGGAACAGGTTCGACGCCAGGTTCATCCCCTTACGGTCCAGCATCTGGCTGGAGGCGGCGCGCCAGGTGTACTGGCCATAGTCATAGCGCAGCCAGCTGCCGATCAGAAACACCGAGCCCGCAATGTACGGATAAATGTCAAAGAAGAACATATTCAGGAAGTGCATTATTGCTGTCCTCCGTTAGAGATATTCAGATATTGCGGGGCTACGGCTCCGGCAAAACGACGCTGGTGAGCGGAAATTTCCGACTCGCCGCAGCCCTGGTCGGCAAAGAATTTGACCTGTTCTTCTTCCCAGACCGCGTCCAGCGCCTGCGGCGTATCGTCGCGCGCCTCGTCGGCAATCTTCTCCGCCACCTTCTGGCTGTCGACCTGAGTATTAGCCAGCTTCAGTAACAGCTCGAACAGCACCGCATAGCGACTTTCGCGCTGCTGCAGGCGCGCGCTGAGCAGGCCGAGGATCGGCGCGACGTCCCGCAGGCCGCCAAGCGCTTCCTCTTCCGGCAGTTGCGCCAGATACTCCAGATACAGCGGCAGGTGATCCGGCAGCTCGTGGCTATCAAGCAGCAGACCGTGGCGCTCATACTGCGCCATCAGATCCACCATCGCCTGCCCGCGATCGCGTGATTCGCCGTGGACATGTTCAAACAGCAGCAGCGAGGTGGCGCGGCCGCGGTCAAACAGTTCGCTATAGGCCGCCTGGGCATCCAGCGGATCCTGAGCCACTAAATCGCGCAGGAAAACGCCCAGCGCGTGGGCACCCTCTTTGCTGAGTTTCTCTGATGACGCGAGCGCCTCGAACATCTCCTGCTGATGCTGCCATAAGGCAGCGTCAGGGTATTCGAGCAGACGCGACATAATCACGAGTTCAATCATGCGTGCGGCTCCGTTTTGCTGGTGACGTCGATAGCGTCGATGCGACGGCTGTTGAACAGGTTGAACTGGCTGTCCGAGCCGTGGCAGCCATCGCCAAAGCTGAAGCCGCAGCCGTTTTTCTCCGGAAACGCTTCTCGCGCCTGTTCACGGTGGCTGCTCGGCACCACGAAACGATCTTCGTAGTTAGCGATCGCCAGATAGCGGTACATCTCCTGGGCCTGCGCTTCGCTCAGCCCCACCTCTTCCAGCGCGCGGGTATCGACGACGCCATCAACGGTTTCCGCACGTTTATAGTGGCGCATCGCCAGCATGCGTTTCAGGGCCAGCAGGACCGGCTGGGTATCGCCCGCGGTCAGCAGGTTCGCCAGGTATTGCACCGGAATACGCAGGCTTTCCACGTCCGGCAGAATACCGTTGCTACCCAATTCGCCAGCGTCCGCAGCCGACTGAATTGGCGACAGAGGCGGCACGTACCAGACCATTGGCAGGGTGCGATATTCCGGGTGCAGCGGCAGGGCCAGCTTCCAGTCCATCGCCATTTTGTAGACCGGCGACTGCTGCGCAGCCTCAATGACCCCCTGCGGTACGCCATCTTTTAACGCCTGTTCAATCACTTTTGGATCGTTTGGATCGAGGAACACATCCAGCTGGCGCTGATACAGATCTTTCTCGTTCTCGGTGCTGGCGGCGTTTTCAATCGCATCTGCGTCATACAGCAGTACGCCGAGATAGCGGATACGGCCCACGCAGGTTTCGGAGCACACCGTCGGCATTCCGGATTCAATACGCGGGTAGCAGAAGATGCATTTCTCGGATTTCCCGCTCTTCCAGTTGAAATAGATCTTCTTGTACGGACAGCCGGTGATACACATCCGCCAGCCGCGGCACTTGTCCTGGTCGATCAGTACGATGCCGTCTTCTTCACGCTTATAGATAGCGCCGCTCGGGCAGGTCGCGACGCAGGCCGGGTTCAGGCAGTGCTCGCACAAGCGCGGCAGATACATCATGAAGGTGTTTTCGAACTGACCGTACATCGCCTTCTGCATGTTGTCGAAGTTCTGATCTTTGGCGCGTTTTTCGAACTCGCCGCCGAGGATCTCTTCCCAGTTCGGACCGCTGGTGATCTTGTCCATCCGCTGGCCGGTGATCAGCGAGCGCGGGCGGGCGATCGGCTGATGTTTGCTTTCCGGCGCGTTATGCAGATTCTGGTAGTCATAATCAAACGGCTCGTAGTAATCATCGATCCCCGGCAGATGCGGGTTGGCGAAGATTTTACCCAGCAGCATCGCGCGGTTGCCCATGCGCGGCTGCAGTTTACCGTTGATTTTGCGGATCCAGCCGCCCTTCCATTTTTCCTGGTTTTCCCAGTCGTTCGGGAAGCCAACGCCAGGTTTGCTCTCCACGTTGTTGAACCAGGCGTATTCCATCCCTTCCCGACTGGTCCAGACGTTTTTACAGGTCACCGAACAGGTATGGCAGCCGATGCACTTATCGAGATTCAGCACCATGCCGACTTGTGAACGAATTTTCATTTTACGCTCTCCTGTACCTGGTCGTTGCCTTCGCCGTCTAACCAGTTAATGTTCTTCATCTTACGTACCACTACAAACTCATCGCGGTTGGAGCCGACGGTACCGTAGTAGTTAAAGCCATAGGCCAGGTGGCCGTAGCCGCCGATCATGTGGGTCGGTTTTGGCGTAATACGGGTGACGGAGTTGTGGATCCCCCCGCGCTGACCGGTGATTTCAGATCCCGGCAGGTTCACGATGCGTTCCTGCGCGTGATACATCATGGTCATCCCGGCCGGTACACGCTGGCTCACCACCGCACGCGCCGTCAGGGCGCCGTTGGCGTTAAACACTTCGATCCAGTCGTTATCTTCGATACCCAGATCTTTCGCATCCGCTTCGCTCATCCAGACGATCGGCCCGCCGCGCGACAGGGTCAGCATCAGCAGGTTATCGCTGTAGGTCGAGTGGATACCCCATTTCTGGTGCGGGGTCAGGAAGTTCAGCGCCTTCTCCGGGTTGCCGTTGGACTTCTCGCCCATCACCGCTTTCACCGAACGGGTGTCGATCGGCGGACGATAGACCAGCAGGCTTTCACCAAAGTCGCGCATCCACTGATGATCCTGATACAGCGATTGACGGCCGGACAGCGTCCGCCACGGGATCAGCTCGTGAACGTTGGTATACCCAGCGTTATAGGAGACATGTTCATCTTCCAGGCCAGACCAGGTCGGGCTGGAGATAATCTTCCGCGGCTGCGCCTGAATATCGCGGAAGCGGATCTTCTCGTCTTCTTTGTTCAGCGCCAGGTGCGCGTGCTCGCGACCGGTGATCTCGCTCAGCGCTTTCCACGCCTTCACCGCCACCTGACCGTTGGTCTCCGGCGCCAGGGTGAGGATCATTTCCGCGGCGTCGATGGCCGTTTCCAGCTTCGGCTGGCCTTTCGCCGGGCCTTCCGCCTTGGTGTAGTTGAGCTTACGCAGCAGGTCCATCTCGCTCTGGGTGTTCCAGGCGATGCCTTTTCCGCCGTTGCCGATGGTTTCCAGCAGCGGACCGATCGAGGTGAAACGTTCGTAAGTCGCCGGGTAATCACGCTCAACCGGAATAATATGCGGCGCGGTTTTCCCCGGAATGAGATCGCATTCGCCTTTTTTCCAGTCTTTGACATCCAGCGGCTGCGCCATTTCCGCGGCGGAGTCGTGCTGGATCGGCAGCGTGACGACGTCGGTTTCTTTGCCGAGGTGGCCCACGCAGACTTCAGAGAATTTCTTCGCGATACCTTTATAGATATCCCAGTCGCTCTTCGATTCCCAGGCCGGGTCAACGGCGGCCGACAGCGGGTGAATAAACGGATGCATATCCGAGGTATTCATGTCGTCTTTTTCGTACCAGGTGGCGGTCGGCAGCACGATGTCGGAGTAGAGACAGGTGCTCGACAGACGGAAATCGAGGGTCACCACCAGATCCAGTTTGCCGTCGAGGCCGTTATCCCGCCATTCGACTTCTTCCGGCTTCACGCCGCCCTGCTTGCCGAGGTCTTTGCCCTGAATGCCGTTCTCGGTACCCAGCAGGTACTTGAGCATATACTCATGGCCTTTACCGGAGGAGCCCAGCAGGTTGGAGCGCCAGATAAACAGGTTACGCGGGTGGTTTTTACCATTTTCCGGCTGCTCGGCCGCAAAGCGAATCGAGCCCTCTTTCAACGACTTCACGGTGTAATCCACCGGGGTCATGCCGGCTTTTTTCGCTTCATCAGCGATACGCAGCGGGTTCACCCCTAACTGCGGCGCAGACGGCAGCCAGCCCATGCGCTCTGCGCGCACGTTAAAGTCGATCAGGTGGCCGCTGTAACGGGATTTATCCGCCATCGGCGACAGCAGTTCCTGCGCGGTCACGGTTTCATAGCGCCACTGACTGGAGTGGTTATAGAAGTACGAGGTACTGTTCATGTGACGTGCCGGACGCTGCCAGTCAAGGGCGAACGCCAGCGGCTGCCAGCCGGTCTGCGGACGCAGTTTTTCCTGGCCCACATAGTGCGCCCAACCGCCGCCGCTCTGACCGACGCAGCCGCAGAAGACCAGCATATTGATCAGGCCGCGGTAGTTCATGTCGAGGTGGAACCAGTGGTTGAGGCCCGCCCCGACGATAATCATCGAGCGACCATGGGTCTTATCGGCGTTATCGGCAAATTCACGTGCAGTGCGGATGATATGCGCGCGGGAGACGCCGGTGATCTTCTCCGCCCAGGCCGGGGTGTAGGCTTTCATGTCATCGTAGCCGGTGGCGCAGTTTTCATCGTTCAGACCGCGTTCCAGGCCATAGTTGGCCATGGTCAGATCGTAAACGGTGGTCACCAGAGCGGTGGAGCCGTCGGCCAACTGCAGGCGTTTGGCCGGCAGTTTGTGCAGCAGAATATTTTCGAGGTCGACTTTGTTGAAGTGCTCAGAACCTTCGCCGCCGAAGTACGGGAAGCCGACATGTGCGACCTCGTCATGGCTGCCCAGCAGGCTCAGACGCAGCTCAATCTCTTCGCCAGTTTTACCGTCGCGCTGTTCGAGGTTCCATTTGCCTTTGTCGCCCCAGCGGAATCCGAGGGAACCGTTCGGTACGGTCATGTCGCCCTTCTCGTCAAAGGCGACGGTTTTCCATTCCGGATTGTTCTCCTGACCAAGGGAATCCACGAGGTCGGAGGCGCGCAGCGTACGGCCAGCGGCATAATAACCGTCGCGCTCCTCGAGCATCACCAGCATCGGCATATCGGTATAGCGGCGCACATAATCGGTGAAGTACTGGCTCGGTTTATCGAGATGGAACTCGCGCAGCATCACATGGCCCATCGCCAGCGCCATCGCGGCATCGGTACCCTGCTTCGGCGCCAGCCACAGATCGCAGAGTTTGGCGATTTCGGCGTAGTCTGGGGTGATCGCCACGGTTTTGGTGCCTTTGTAGCGGACTTCGGTAAAGAAGTGGGCATCCGGGGTACGGGTCTGCGGCACGTTGGAGCCCCAGGCGATAATGTAGCTGGAGTTATACCAGTCCGCCGATTCGGGGACGTCGGTCTGTTCGCCCCAGGTCATCGGCGAAGCTGGCGGCAGGTCGCAGTACCAGTCGTAGAAACTCAGGCAGGTGCCGCCGATCAGCGACAGATAACGGGCGCCGGAGGCGTAGGAAACCATCGACATCGCCGGGATCGGCGAGAAACCGGCCACGCGGTCCGGACCGTAAGTTTTGACGGTATAGACGTTGGAGGCGGCAATCAGCTCATTCACTTCCTGCCAGGAGGAGCGGACAAACCCGCCGCGACCGCGAGCCTGTTTGAAGCTTTTGGCTTTGTCGGCGTCTTCAATAATCGAGGCCCATGCCTCAACCGGATCGCTATGCTGAACTTTCGCTTCCCGCCACATCTTCATCAGACGTTTACGCATCAGCGGGTATTTCAGGCGGTTCGCGCTGTACAAATACCATGAGTAGCTGGCACCGCGCGGGCAACCGCGTGGTTCGTGGTTCGGCAGGTCCGGACGGGTGCGCGGGTAGTCAGTCTGCTGCGTTTCCCAGGTCACCAGACCGTTTTTCACATAAATCTTCCAGCTGCATGAGCCGGTGCAGTTGACACCGTGAGTGGAACGCACAATTTTGTCATGCTGCCAACGTTGACGGTATCCATCCTCCCAGTCCCGGTTGGTGTTTAGAAGCTGGCCGTGCCCATCGGCAAAGGTTTCACCCTTCTGTTTGAAGTAGCGAAACCGGTCCAGGAATTTACTCATCGGGTTTCTCCTGATATGGAGCCTGACGGCTCTCTGATAAATCGACATTGCTGGATTTGCAGCGAAGGTAACGCTATGAAAGAGGGCGAGAATTGATGGCGATCAATCCGGACTGGCTTGCTAAAGCGGAGGGAAACTGCAATTACCACCAAGGTGGTATGAGATGCTATTTTTTAATTTTATGTTTTATAAGCTTTTTTTCCTAAAAAGCCGTCATCATGGAAGGATTTGTTAACAAAGGAGGTATTAAGGGGTAGAGCCGTTTCGCTGGCAAGCCATCCCTTCCCGGCTCTGTGGCCAATATGAATCAAATCATCCATTAGTATGTTGTAACTAACTAGTAACGTAAAAAAAGGCGCCACCCTGAGAGCGCGCCTTTTCAAACGTCATGATGAACGCGGCGGATTACTGACGCTTACGGCCGTATACCGCCCAGGTGATGATCACGCAGGCGATATAGAAGATCAGGAAGATTTTCATCGCGCCGGCCGGCGAACCGGTCAGATCCAGCGAGATACCGAACGCTTTCGGGATAAAGAAGCCGCCGATGGCGCCAATGGCGGAGATAAAGCCCAGCGCCGCCGCAGTATCGGTCGCCGCCTCGCGCATCGCCTGCGCTTCGCTGCCGCCCTGGGCCTTCACGCGGTCCATGGTCAGCTTACGGAAAATCACGGAGATCATCTGGAAGGTGGAGGCGCTCCCCAGCCCGGCGGTCAGGAACAGCACCATGAACACCGCGAAGAAGGCGATGAAGTTGCCGCCCTGGCCGTTGGTCGGCAGGGTCAGGAACAGCAGCGCGCAGAAGACAGCCATCACCACAAAGTTAACCAGCGTCACACGGGTCCCGCCGAGGCGGTCGGAAATCGCCCCGCCCATCGAACGCGCCAGCGCGCCAATAAAGGGGCCGAAGAAGGCGTAGTGCAGGATCTGCACGTCCGGGAACTGGGTTTTCGACAGCATGGCGAAGCCGGCGGAGAATCCGATGAAGGAGCCGAAGGTCGCCAGATAGAGCAGCGCCATGATCCACAGGTGCAGGCGTTTGAGCACCGGCAGCTGTTCGCTCAGCGAGGCTTTAGAAGCCGACAGGTCGTTCATAAAGAACCACGCCGCCAGAGTGAAAATAATCAGGAAAGGTACCCAGATCCACGCGGCGTTTTCCAGATACAGCATTGAGCCGTCCGGCTGCTCGCTGCCGGTCCCGCCAAAAAAGGCAAACACTGAGACCGACACCACCAGCGGCGCGACCAGCTGCATCACGCTGACGCCCATATTACCAAGGCCGCCATTGACGCCGAGCGCCCCGCCCTGCTTCGCTTTCGGGAAGAAGAAGCTGATGTTAGCCATACTGGAGGCAAAGTTGGCCCCGGCGAAGCCGCACAGCAGCGAGATAATCACGAAGACGCTAAACGGCGTGGAAGTATCCTGGACCGCAAAGCCCAGCCAGACGCACGGAATAATCATGATCCCGGTGCTGAACGCCGTCCAGCGACGGCCGCCGAACAGCGGCACCATGAAAGCGTAAGGCACGCGCAATAAGGCGCCAGACAGCGCCGGCAGCGCGGTCAGCATAAACAGCTGATCGGTCGTAAACTGAAAGCCCACTTTGTTGAGATTAACGGCGACGGCGCTGAACAACATCCATACGCAGAACGCCAGTAACAGACAGGGAACGGAGATCCATAGATTACGGCTCGCCACACGGTGACCGCGCTGTTGCCAGAATTCAGGATCTTCAGGGCGCCAGTCGGTAATGACCGAGCGGTTAGCCTTCTCCGGTAGGGAAGATTGACTCATAGATACCTCTGATTATTCATATTTCCTGCCGCTACCTTAGGGGTTGCCCGGGGCGGTAAGTTGATATAAATCAAAGGAAAAGCGCGCACTAATTTGTGCAAAAATAAACCATGCTCCGAAGTGAGTAGAGAAAGGTGAGGAAAAAAGTGTGGTTTTTCACGCGGCTGCCGGGTTGCGTATAACCCCACCCCCAATAGCGCCTACCACCGACAATTAAGGAGTAACTCTTTAGGGGTATGGGTATACTCCAGGGGATAGCCGAGAATAAGCGCCACTCCCGGAGAGATCACCGGTCAGGAGCCACGCATTCCATGTTAAAACGTCTTTTTACTCCGCTGACGCTGGTCAATCAACTGGCGTTAATCGTGCTGCTCGCCACCATTATTGGCGTCGCCGGCATGGCGATCTCCGCGCGTCTGGTGAACGGCGTCCAGGGCAGCGCCCACGCGATTAACAAGGCCGGTTCATTGCGTATGCAAAGCTACCGGCTGCTGGCGGCGATCCCGCTGAATGAAAACGATCAAAAGCTGGTGTCGGACATGACCGCCACCGTCTTCAGCCCCGAGCTGCAAAATTCCGCCCGCCGCGACGGCCAGGAACAACAGTTAAAAGCGCTGCAGCAATACTGGCAGCAGGCGCTGGCCCCCGGCATGCAGCGTGCGATTAACCAAGCGGAAGTGGCTCAGGATGTCGCCGACTTTGTCGATCGTATCGACCAGCTGGTCACCGCATTCGACCACACCACCGAGCAGCGTATCGAGCGGGTAGTCTGGATCCATCGCATTCTCGCCATTGGTATGGCGCTGCTGCTGATTTTTACCATCATCTGGTTACGCGCGCGCCTGCTGCGGCCGTGGAAACAGCTGCTGGGCATGGCGCGGGCGGTCAGCCAGCGCGATTTCACCCAGCGGGCGCACATCAGCGGGCGTAACGAAATGGCGACCCTCGGCATGGCGCTGAATAACATGTCGGAAGAGCTGGCGGAAAGCTACGCGGTGCTTGAGCGGCGGGTGCAGGAGAAGACCGCCGGGCTGGAACAGAAGAACGAGATCCTTGCTTTCTTATGGCAGGCCAATCGCCGGCTGCATGCCAGCGCCCCGCTCTGCGAGCGGATTTCACCGGTACTGAATGGCCTGCAGGGGCTGACGCTGCTGCGCGATATCGAGGTACGGGTTTACGACCTGGAAGACGAAGATAATCACCAGGAGTTTACCTGCCACTCGGATGATGAGTGTGATGATAAAGGCTGCTACCTCTGTCCACGCAATCTGCCGCCGCTGCCGGATGGCGGAACAACGCTGAAGTGGCGGCTGTCGGATGCGCATAATCAGTACGGCATTCTGCTGGCGACGCTGCCGGTTGGCCGCCATCTCAGCCACGACCAGCAGCAGCTGGTGGACACTCTGGTGGAACAACTGACCAGTACCCTGGCGCTGGACCGCCATCAGGAGAAACAGCAGCAGTTGATCGTCATGGAAGAGCGGGCCACTATCGCCCGCGAGCTGCACGACTCCATCGCCCAGTCGCTGTCCTGTATGAAGATGCAGGTCAGCTGTCTGCAGATGCAGGGCGACGCCTTACCGGCGGAGAGCCGCCAGCTGCTGGGGCAGATACGCAACGAGCTGAATACCTCCTGGGCCCAGCTGCGCGAGCTGTTAACCACCTTCCGCCTGCAGCTGACCGAGCCGGGACTGCGCCCGGCGCTGGAGGCCAGCTGTCAGGAGTACAGCGCCCACTTCGGCTTTACGGTACAGCTTGATTATCAGCTTCCGCCGCGCTTTGTACCGTCGCATCAGGCCATTCACCTGCTGCAGATCGCCCGCGAAGCGTTAAGCAACGCCCTGAAGCATGCCAGCGCGACGGAAGTGACCGTGACGGTGTCACAACGCGATAATCAGGTCCGTCTGGTGGTGGCGGATAACGGCCGCGGCGTGCCGGATCACGCCGAGCGGAGTAACCATTACGGTTTAATTATTATGCGGGATCGCGCCCAGAGCTTGCGCGGTGACTGTCAGGTACGACGCCGGGAAACCGGCGGAACCGAAGTGATCGTCACGTTTATCCCGGAAAAAACGTTTTCCATCCAATAAGGAGACCCCCATGAGTCAACAGGAACGGGCAACCATCCTTCTCATTGACGACCATCCGATGCTGCGCACCGGCGTGAAACAGTTGATCAGCATGGCGCCGGACATCCAGGTGATTGGCGAGGCCAGCAATGGCGCGCAAGGTATCGAGCTGGCGGAATCGCTGGATCCGGACCTGATCCTGCTCGACCTCAATATGCCGGGCATGAATGGCCTGGAAACGCTGGACAAACTGCGTGAGAAATCCCTTTCTGGCCGGGTGGTGGTCTTTAGCGTCTCCAACCATGAAGAGGACGTTGTCACCGCCCTGAAGCGCGGCGCCGATGGCTATCTGCTGAAAGATATGGAGCCGGAAGATCTGCTGAAAGCGCTGCAGCAGGCCGCCGCCGGAGAGATGGTATTAAGCGAAGCGTTAACCCCGGTGCTGGCCGCCAGCCTGCGCGCCAACCGCGCCACCTCCGATCGCGACATCAGCCAGTTGACCCCGCGCGAGCGCGACATCCTCAAGCTGATCGCCCAGGGACTACCGAACAAAATGATCGCCCGTCGCCTGGATATCACCGAAAGCACCGTCAAAGTACACGTGAAGCACATGCTGAAGAAAATGAAGCTCAAATCCCGGGTGGAAGCCGCGGTATGGGTCCACCAGGAGCGAATTTTCTAAGGCGAGTCCGTCCAGGAGACGCCAGGCGTGGTGAACTTGACCAGCGGCTCGGTCAGCGCCAGAGCGATCTCATTGGAGGAGACGCGCTGCCCCTGTTTATCCTCCACCACCACCGACAGGCGCCAGCGGTTCGCGGCGCCCGGTTCACTGTTCCACACCGGCATGATCACGCTCCAGCCATCCGCGCTGCTGGCATCCACCGGCGGCGTCAGGCTGAGGGCCTGGGTGTCACCCTGCCAGTGCAGCGCCTTGATGCCATGCAGACTATGGATCTGCAGCTTCAACTGCACCGTCTCCCCGGACTGCAGATCCCAGGGCGGCGTGGCCAGATAGACCGTCAGATTTTTGCGCTGACGATACTCCACCACCGGCAGATTATCCCGCTCCGGACTATCGAAGCGGCTCCCGCGCAGCGAATTGCTGATCGCTACCTCGTCTGCGGCCAGCTGCTGCTTAAGGGGGACGCCAAAGCGATAGTTTAGCTTCAGGCCCACATTGTTCTGGCTGACACCATTTTCCCCCTGCTTATGCTTAGCGGTAACGGTGACCAGCGGGACCGGGGTGTAATTGAGCCCAACGGAGACGGCTACCGGGTTATGGTAGCCGGTACCGGTGTGAAAAAGATCGACGCTATCGCCGAAGTACTGTTCGACGCTGACGCTGGTATTAATGTGCTGGTAGAACGGTAGCCGCGCCTGGGCGGTGACGTCATACCCCGCGGCCATCCGCTGCTCCTGAGTCTGATTATCGCGCAGTTGCCAGTCGCCCAGCGGATGGTAATAGTTTGCCGACAGGCGAAGATATTCTCCCCACGCCTCCGCGCCGACGCTGCCGCGCGCCAGGCTTTCGCTCAACACTTTGTCGTAAAACGAGTTATAGCCCAGCAGCCAGCCGCCGACCCGCCAGCGCTGACCAAGCCCGATGTTGCCCACCAGATCGTTCTCGCGCCGGGTCACCGAATACTGGTTCCACGTCAGGTAACGGTCGTTATCCTGCAACGGCACGAACCAGCTCCCTTTACTGCCGGTGAATTTGCCCTCTTTATCGACCAGCAGGTCGACATTGGCGTTGCCCCACGGCGAGAGCCAGCTCTCCAGCTGATGGCTCACTTCATTGCCGATTTTACTGATGGCGAACAGCTGCGCCTGCTCGCCCGCCGTCAGGCCGTTATCGCTCATGCTGGCCTCGCCAAACTTCTTCGCCACCTCAGCAAAGTGCCGGGCGTCGTCATCGACCTGGGGAGCAATCCCCATATCGGGCAGCGGATCTTGCGCTGGCGCGGGGCGAGTGGTGTCGCTGGCGGTCAGCGCCCAGACGGGAACGCCCGGCAGCAGCAGGAGAAAGGTCAACGTTGGCAACAAACGGAAGGACACAGGCATCAACAGATTTTGAGCAGGCTCACAAAAATGGGAAGAAATGTTAGTTTATCGTTTTTTCCCTGCTCCCGCAGCCCTGTGGGCAATTCCAGGAATATACTGAAACCGGTTGGGCAAGGTGTCGCCCAACCGGAGCCGTCGCTGCGCGCCACCGTTACGCCTGGGTTCGGGTTCGTTGAGCCGCCAGCAGCGCGTTAAGCTCCGGCACGCAGGAGCCGCAGTTGGTCCCGCATTTCAGCTTCGCTCCCAACGCCCCGACGCTGGCGCAGCCGCTGGCGATAGCCTCGCTAATTGACCGTTCCCCCACGCCAAAGCAGCTACAGACGATCCGCCCCCGCGGGGCGGCGGCGGCGCCCGGTCGGCCGCTAAGCAACGCATGTCGTTGGACGGCATCGGACGGCGGCGCGGCAAAGGCGGCGCTTATCCATGCGCTATCCACCGCCGGCTCGCGCGCATCGCTCCACCAGCCGAGCATCAGCCTCCCCTGATGCCAGGCCAGCAGGTTCCATACCGCGCCGCCGTCAGCCACCTGTAGCTGCCAGCCGCGCTGCGCGCACCACGCGCTGATCCACTGTCGGGCAGACGCCTCCCCGGCCAGCGAATAGTGCAGCACGCCAGGCGCTGCCCGCCGCCGCCAGTGCCAGGCCGCTGGAAACGGCAGCGGTTCGCGACAAAGCAGCTCGCTGTGCCAGGCCGGTTGCCAGGCGGCGATGGCCACCGCCGCCTGTTTACTTTCCGGCTGGCCGGAATACGGGTCCGTGACGGCGGCCAGCAGGTTATTCACCCGCCCCTGACGGGCAAACTGATTGTTCCAGTGCATCGGAACAAACAGCGAGCCGGGGCGCTGCCCTTCGCTGATCGTCACTTTCGCCACCATCACCCCATGCCGCGACCAGATCCGCGCCAGCCCGTCGGCGGGAAGCTGGTAGCGAACGGCATCCTGCGGCGTCACCTCCACCACCGGCTCCGCAATATGCTGCATCAGCCGCGGCACCGCGCCGGTACGGGTCATGGTGTGCCACTGATCGCGGATCCGCCCGCTGTTGAGGATCAGCGGATAAAAGACATCGGTGGTCGCCCGGGTCGGTTGAGGCGTCACCGGCACCATCCGCAGCCTGCCATCGCCATGCCAGCCGCGCGCGATATCCCAGGCGGCCTCGCTGCGGCTGACCGGCCAGCGCACCGGCGCCATGGCGTCCCACGCCTCACAGCTGAGATCCGCCAGCGCGCCGATATCAAAGGCCCGCTGACCGTCGTTTTCGAAACCGGACAGCGCCGCATGCTCGCGGAAGACGTCATGCGGATGCTGCCAGGCAAACGCCTCGCGATACCCCAGCGCCTGCCCCACTCTGGCGATGATCCACCAGTCCGCTTTCGCCTCCCCCGGCGGCGGCAGAAAGCTGCGCTGACGGGAGATCCGCCGCTCCGAGTTGGTGACCGTGCCATTCTTCTCGCCCCAGGCCAGCGCCGGAAAGCGGATGTGGGCGAAATGTCCGGTATCGGTCTGGGCGGCGACATCCGAGACGATCACCAGCGGACAGGCGGCCAGCGCCTGGCTCACCGCGTGGCTGTCAGGGAGCGACACCACCGGGTTGGTGCCCATGATCCACACCGCTTTCACCTCGCCGCGGCCAATGGCGGCAAACAGCTCCACGGCGGTCAGTCCCGGGGTCTGCGCCAGCCGTTCCGTCCCCCAGAAGCGGGCCAGCCGCTGCAGATCGTCTGGCACAAAATCCATGTGCGCGGCCAGCATCGTCGCCAGCCCGCCGACTTCGCGGCCGCCCATGGCGTTGGGTTGACCGGTCAGCGAAAAGGGGCCGCAGCCGGGGCGGCCATACTTCCCGCTGGCCAGATGGACGTTGATGATGGCGTTACATTTGTCGCTGCCGCTGGCGGATTGATTGATTCCCATGGTGTAGAGGGTGATCGCCCGCGGGGCGGCGATAAACTCGCGATAGAAGGCCGCCACCTCATCGACAGTCAGGCCGCAAAAATCCGCTACCTTCGCCACGTCCCAGCCTCTCGCCTCGGCCAGCGCCTGTGAGCCATCGCGAAAGCCGTCGATGCAGGCTCCGGCCTGCGCCACGGCGTTAAGCAGCCCCACGAACAGCCCACCGTCGCTCCCCGGGGCCAGCGCCAGATGGCGGTCGGCGATCTCGCAGGTGGCGGTGCGCCGGGGGTCGATCACCACGATCCGCAGTCGGGGATTATCCCGCTTCGCCTGCGCCAGCCGCTGGAACAGCACCGGGTGCGCCCAGGCGGCGTTCGAGCCGACCAGCACCACCAGATCGCTGTTTTCCACATCCTCATAGCTACAGGGCACCACATCGGCGCCAAAGGCCCGTTTGTAGCCGGTCACCGCCGACGACATGCACAGCCGCGAATTGGTGTCGATGTTCGCCGCGCCGATAAATCCCTTCATCAGCTTGTTGGCGGCATAGTAATCCTCGGTTAACAGCTGGCCAGAGGCGTAGAAGGCCACCGCCTGCGGGCCGTGCTGGTCGATAACCTGTTGCAGGCGCGCAGCGGTCTCCGCCAGCGCCTGAGGCCAGGCTACTTGCTGGCCGTCCACCTCCGGCGCCAGCAGCCGCCCCGCCAGGCCCGTGGTCTCCCCGAGGGCCGCCCCTTTGACGCACAGGCGGCCGAGGTTGGCCGGGTGCTGATCGTCGCCGCGCACGCTCACCTGCCCCGCGTCGTCCACGCTCGCCAGCACCCCGCAGCCTACGCCGCAGTAGGGGCAGGTCGTTCGGATGGTCTGCATCAGGAGGCCTCCGCTCGGGCCAGCAGCTGCTGGCTGCCCACCCACACTTTGCCGTTTTCCACTTTCACCGGCCAGGCGCGTACCGCCTGTTCACTGCCGTCGCACGGCCAGCCGTCACGCAGGCGGATCCGCTGTTTGTACAGCGGGGAGATCACCACCGGCTCGCCGCCGACGTCCCCTAACAGCCCGCGTGACAGCACGTTGGCCGCGCTGCCCGGCTCGCGGTTGTCCAGGGCGTAGACCCGATCGCCAAAGCGGAACAGGGCAATCTGCCGCTCCCCTAAGCGGGCGCCGATCCCCGCCTGCGCCGGGATGGCGTCAAGGTCGCATACCGCCTGCCACGGCCGGGATGGGAGTTCGCCCTCGGGCAACGTCTCAGTCAGCAACAGCTGCGGCTGACCACGCAGCACGTGGCGCTGCACCGCCTCGTCCGGCTGGTCGCTGTTCACGAAGGAGCGGAACAGCGCCAGACGCTGCGGATCGTTGAGGGTGGTCTGCCACTCGCACTGGTAGCTGTCGACGATCCGGGCCATCTCCTGCTCCAGCTCCTCGCCAATGCCGAGACTATCCTCCAGCACCACCTGCCGCAGATAGGCGACGCCGCCCTCCAGGTTATCCATCCAGGTGCTGGTCCGCTGCAGGCGATCGGCGGTACGGATATAGAACATCAGCAGACGATCGATGCTGCGGATCAGCGTCGCTTCGTCGAGATCGCTGGCAAACAGGTCGGCGTGACGCGGTTTCATCCCGCCGTTGCCGCAGACGTACAGATTCCAGCCTTTATCGGTGGCAATCACCCCGATATCTTTTCCCTGGGCTTCGGCACATTCGCGGGTGCAGCCGGAGACCGCCATCTTGATTTTGTGCGGGGCGCGCAGCCCTTTATAGCGATGCTCGAGCCGCACGGCGAGCCCGGTGGAGTCCTGCACGCCGTAGCGACACCAGGTTGAGCCGACGCAGGATTTCACCGTGCGCAGCGACTTGCCGTAGGCGTGGCCGGTTTCAAACCCGGCGTCGGCCAGCTCGCGCCAGATAGCCGGCAGCTGTTCCAGCCGCGCGCCAAACAGATCGATACGCTGGCCGCCGGTCACTTTGCTGTAGAGCTGGTAACGTTTGGCGATCTGCCCGATAGCGATCAGCCCGTCCGGCGTCACTTCCCCCGCCGCCATCCGCGGCACCACCGAATAGGTTCCGTCCTTCTGAATGTTGGCGAAATAGCGGTCGTTGGTATCCTGCAGCGGCAGGTGCGCCGGCTTCAGCAGGTACTCGTTCCAGCAGGAAGCCAGCACTGAGGCCACCAGCGGTTTGCAGACATCACAGCCGTGCCCCTGGCCGTAGCGGCTAATCAGCTGCTCGAAGGTATGGATATGATTGACCCGTACCAGGTGGTAAATCTCCTGGCGCGACCACGGGAAATGCTCGCAGACGTCTTTTTTCACTTCGACGCCCTGCTCCGCCAGCTGGTACTCCATCACCTGTTTCACCAGCGCGCTGCAGCCGCCGCAGCCGGTGGCCGCTCTGGTGCAGCTTTTTATCGCCGCCATATCCCCCGCCCCATTGTTCACCGCCTGGCAGATATCGCCTTTGCTGACATTATGGCAGGAGCAGATCGGCGCGCTGTCGGGCAGCGCCGCGACGCCGAGCGCCTTCGGCGCGGCGCCCTCCAGCGCGGGCAGGATCAGGCTCTCCGGACGCGGCGGCAGCGCCATGCCGTTCAGCATCATCTGCAGCAGCGTGGCATAGTCGCTGGCCTCCCCCACCAGCACGCCGCCAAGCAGGGTTTTGCCGTCCTGACTGACGACGATTTTTTTGTACACCTGCTGCGGACCATCGGTCCATTGATAGCTCTGGCAGCCCGGCGTATGCCCCTGCGCATCGCCAAATGAGGCGACGTCCACCCCCAGCAGCTTCAGTTTGGTACTCATGTCGGCGCCGCTAAAGCAGGCGTCTTCTCCCGCGAGGGTGGCCGCGGCGATACGCGCCATCTGATAGCCCGGCGCCACCAGACCGTAAATTTTATTGTCCCACAGGGCGCATTCGCCTATCGCCAGCACGTCCGGGTCAGAGGTGCGGCACTGGCCGTCGATGTGAATGCCCCCGCGTTCGCCCACCTGCAGCATGCAACCGCGGGCCAGCGCGTCCTGCGGACGGATCCCCGCCGAGAAGACCACCATGTCGGTCCGCAGCGCGCCGCCGTCGGCAAAGTTCAGCCGCAGGCCGTCGGCCTCGCGCACGATGGCGGTGGTCGCTTTGCTGGTATGCACCCCCACGCCGAGGGCGACGATCTTCTCCCGCAGCATCGCCGCCCCGCCGTTATCCAGCTGGACGGCCATCAGGTTCGGGGCAAACTCCACTACGTGCGTGTCCAGCCCCAGCTGTTTCAGGGCGTTAGCCGCCTCCAGCCCGAGCAGGCCGCCGCCGATAACCACTCCGGTCTTCGCCGCGGCGGCATGGGCGGCGATACGGTCGAGATCGTCAAGAGTGCGGTAGACAAAGCACCCGTCGAGATCGTTGCCAGGGATCGGCGGAACAAAGGGATAGGAGCCGGTCGCCAGCACCAGTTTATCCCAGTGGGTTTCATGTCCCTCGGCGTCTCGCACCAGCCGCGCGTCGCGGTCGATCGTCGCCACCGCCTCGCCGAGGCGGAGTTCGATGCCGTGCTGGTGAAAGAAATCATCGGCCACCAGCGACAGCGATTGAGCGCTGCGCCCGGCGAAATATTCGGAGAGATGGACCCGGTCGTAGGCGGCGTAACGCTCTTCGCCAAACACCACGATTCGATATTGCTGATGCAGGTTGCGGCTCACGCATTGTTCGAGAAAATGGTGGCCGACCATGCCATGTCCCACCAGCACTAATACAGGTTTCGTCATCGTCATTATTCCTGCAGCCTGCGGCTGCGTTGAAGAGGGGTCAAAAAGCCAGTCCGCGGTGGCGGGCTCGTCGCTTTCCAGGCGCGCGGTGAGCGCGGCGGCGGCGGTGCAGTCGCCCATCAGCAGCACGCCGCGCAGGCGGCCGTCGCGCAGCAGCAGGCGACGGTAGTGGCGATCGATGGGGTCCCAGCTGGTATAGATGTCATCCTGTTCGCCGGCCTGCTGCTCCCCGACGCTAAAGAGTTCAATGCCGGTAACCTTCAGGCGGGTCCCGGCGTCCTGCCAGACAAAGCCCTCGCCGGGGGCGCCGCACAGGCGATCCGCCAGTACCTCGGCCTGGCGCAGGCAGGGAGCTACCAGCCCCCAGGTCTGGCCGTCAATTTCGCAACATTCCCCGACGGCGCTGATCCCAGGCAGAGAGGCGGCCATCTGGCGGTCAACCACGATCCCCCGCTGACACAGCACGCCGCTCTGCGCCGCCAGACGGCTGTTAGGCTGCACGCCGGCGGCCAGCACCACTCTGGCAGCACGGAAAGCGCGCCCGTCCGCCAGCCGCACGCCATCCTCTTCGATGGCGGCGATCCGGCATTCCAGCACACAGCGGATGCCGCGCGCTTCAAGCTGCTGCCTGAGCTCATCGGCGGCAAAAGCGTCGGTCAGCGGCGCCATTAATCCGCTGCCACGATGCAGAAGAGTGACCTCCCCGCCGTGGCGACGCAGCGCCGCCGCCGCTTCCACACCCAGAACCCCACCGCCAATCACCACCGCCGGCCCGGGTATCGCCAAAATACGTTCCACGTCCGCCAGGGTGCGGAAGGGGATAACCTGCGGACGATCACTGCCCGGCAGCGGCGGGATAAAGGGCCGCGAACCGGTGGCGAACACCAGCTCGTCCCACGGTAGCCAGGTTTCCGCGATGCGCAGCCGCCGTTGCTCAACATCGACTTCATCGACCGCCTCGCCGGACCGCAGGCACACCCCGTGCCGGGTGTACCACTCCGCCGGCAGCAACGGGAGCTGCGCCGCCGTTTTTTCGCCAGCCAGCAGCGGCGAGAGCTGAATGCGGTTATAGGCCGGATGCGGCTCGTCACCGACGACAGTAATGGCAAACTGCGCGGGGTCGCGCTCAACCAGTCGCTGCACCAGTCGGGTGGCCGCCATGCCGTTACCGATCACCACCAGTCGCCGCGTCATGACCGCCTCCTCACGCCGCTTTCGGCTGTTTTTCATACAAAAAATGCAGGATCTGCTGGCGCAGATGGTGATACCGGCTGTCGTCCGCCAGCTGAACGCGGTGACGCGGACGCGGCAGATCGACCGCGAGGATCTCGCCCACCGTCGCCGCCGGACCGTTGGTCATCATCAGCACCCGATCCGAGAGCAGCACCGCTTCATCAACGTCGTGGGTGATCATGACGATGGTGGTATTAAGCTCCTGCTGGATATGCATCACCGTGTCCTGAAGGTGAGCGCGGGTCAGCGCGTCCAGGGCGCCGAAGGGCTCATCAAGCAACAGCACCTTCGGCTTCATCGCCAGCGCCCGGGCGATACCTACCCGCTGCTTCATGCCGCCGGAGATCTCCCCGGGCCGTTTGTGCAGCGCATGCCCCATCTGCACGCGCGCCAGGTTGTGTTCGATCCACTCCCGGCGCTCACTCTTGCTCATGGTGCGACGGAACACCTGATCCACCGCCAGCGCCACATTATCGAAACAGCTCAGCCACGGCAGTAGCGAGTGGTTCTGGAAAACCACCGCCCGCTCCGGCCCGGGCCCGGCGATTTCCCGGTTATCGCACAGCAGTCCGCCCTCGGTGGGCGTCGTGATCCCGGCGATCAGATTCAGCAGGGTCGATTTTCCGCAGCCCGAGTGGCCGATCAGACTGATGGTCTCCCCTTCGACGATATCGAAGGAAACATTCTGCAGCGCCAGGAACTCGCCGCTGGCGGTGTTAAAGCGCTGGCTGACGGCCTGCACCTGAATTAATGGTTTCATGTTGGCTCCTTATTTGTCCTGCCAGCTAAAGCGGCGGGCGAGCAGCATCAGACCCTGCTCCAGCAGCAGGCCGACGACGCCGATAATGACGATGGCGATGATGATGTTTTCCACATTGAGGTTGTTCCACTCGTTCCAGATCCAGAAGCCGATCCCCAGCCCGCCGGTGAGCATTTCCGCCGCCACGATCACCAGCCAGGCGATGCCGATGGAGAGACGCACGCCGGTGAGCACCGCCGGCAGCACTGCCGGAAAGAGAATTTTGCGCATCACCGTCCACTCCGAGAGCTGGAGGACGCGGGCGACATTGAGATAGTCCTGCGGGATCCGCCGCACGCCTTCCGCGGTGTTGATCACCATCGGCCAGATGGAGCAGATAAAAATGGTCCAGCTGGAGGCCGGCTCCGCCTTCTGGAACAGCAGCAGGCCAATCGGCAGCCAGGCCAGCGGGCTGACCGGGCGCAGCAGGGCAATCAGCGGATTAAACATGCGGGCGAAGAACAGCGAACGGCCGATCAAAAACCCCAGCGGAATGCCCGCCAGCGCCGCCAGGCCGAAGCCCACCGCCACGCGCTGCAGGGAGGCCAGCACGTTCCAGCCGATGCCCATGTCATTGGGCCCGTCCTGATAGAACGGATCGGCAAACAGCGTCAGCGCCGAGTCCAGCGTGCTCAGCGGCGTGGGAAAACCTTTGCTGTGCATCGCCGCCAGCTGCCAGGCCAGCAGCAGCACCCCCAACCCCAACAGCGGGGGCAGCAGGCGCTGAATGAGCTCAC
This sequence comes from Klebsiella sp. X1-16S-Nf21, assembly GCF_002837615.1. Classification (NCBI taxonomy): domain Bacteria; kingdom Pseudomonadati; phylum Pseudomonadota; class Gammaproteobacteria; order Enterobacterales; family Enterobacteriaceae; genus Klebsiella; species Klebsiella sp. X1-16S-Nf21. The sequence continues at coordinate 43,067 of NZ_PJDK01000020.1, read as the reverse complement.
GCAGCCAGCGCGTGACGGTTGGCGTGGTGCGCCGGACCTGCACCGGCGGCAGGATAATCACTTCGCCAGGCGCGTTCTCCACGCTGACGACCGGTTGCTTACGTTGTGCCTGCTTCATCTCATGCCCCCTTACGTTGAATGGCAAAATGGCGGGCGTAGCCTTCCGGGTCAGACCCGTTCCAGACCGTACCGTCCATCAGTGTGCTGTTACGCATCGTGGCTGCCGGGGTGCTGATCCCGCCGACCGCCTGGGCGGCAGCCTGCCAGACGTCGATGCGGTTAATGCGCGACGCCACCGCGAGGTAATCCGGAGCCTGCTTCAGCAACCCCCAGCGGCGGAACTGGGTGAGGAACCACATTCCGTCCGACAGCCAGGGGAAACTCACCTCGCCCCCGGCCCAGAAGCGCATCGGATGGGCATCCTGCCAGCGGCGGCCGAGACCGTTGTCATACTCCCCCAGCATCCGGCCGGTGAGGTACTGTTCCTTGGTATTGAGCCAGCCGCGTCTGGCGAGCAGGCGGGCCGTCTCCTGAGTGTTCTCCGGCGAGGCGGCGATCCAGCGCTGCGCCTCCATCAGGGCCGCCACCAGTGCGCGGGCGGTGTTCGGGTTACGTTCCACCCAGTCGCGACGGGTGCCCAGCACCTTTTCCGGATGCTCGGGCCAGATATCCTGGGAAGTGGCCGCGGTGAAGCCAATGCGGTCGTTAATGGCGCGCGCGTTCCACGGCTCGCCGACGCAAAAGCCGCTCATATTGCCGATGCGCATGTTCATCACCATCTGCGGCGGCGGCACCACGACGGTGCGCACATCGTTAAAGGGATCGATGCCGGCGCTCGCCAGCCAGTAGTAGAGCCACATGGCATGGGTGCCGGTGGGAAAGGTATGGGCGAAGGTGTAGCTGCCCGGCGCGCTGCGGTCGATCAGCCGTTTCAGCCCGCCGAGGTCGGTTACCCCTTTCTCCTGCAGTTCGCTGGAGAGGGTGATGGCCTGACCATTGCGGTTGAGGGTCATCAGATTAGCCATCGCCTGCGGCTTGCTGGCGATCCCCAGTTCAAGACCGTACAGCAGGCCGTAGAGAATATGCGCCGCGTCCAGCTCGCCGGCCACCAGCTTGTCGCGCACCGCCGCCCAGCTGGCTTCCTTACTCGCCACCAGGGTGATGCCATACTTTTTGTCAAACCCCTTCGCCGCGGCGATAGCCAGCGGCGCGCAATCGGTCAGCGGAATAAATCCGACCCGCACGCGGGTTTGCTCCGGTTTGTCCGATCCGCCGGCCCATGCGGCCTGCATCACCCCCGGCAGCAGCATCGCGCCGCCCAGCGCGGCCCCTGCCTGCAGCAAGCGCCGCCGGGAAATTGAAAACTTGTCGCTCATATCCGCTCCACCACGCGCAAAAAAAAAGCGTCCGACAGTGCATACGCACTGCAGGACGCCTTTATCCACGGACACCCGAACCGCCATTGGTTCGTTGTCCGGACTTTTATTCACTCAATAAGTAATGCAAACGGGATGCCAGCTTTGGCAATCGCGCGCTGGCAGGCTTTTTCCCAACGTTGGCCGGTTTTTCACGTAAAAGTGCACCGCCGGCAGGCAAAGAATGCCCATCGATTGTGCATCTACTCCTTTGGTGTTAGCGGCCAAATCGCCTTCACCATCAGCAGCGCGCGGGCTATCTCAACCATGCGCTGGTTTTTGTCCATGGCCATCTTGCGCAGCGTCTGCCAGGCCTGCTCCTCCTGCATTCCCTGGTGCGTTATCAGCAGGCTTTTCGCTTTTTCTATCAGCTTGCGTTCTTCGAGCGCGTCTTTCAGCGAGGCCAGCTGGCTGGAGAGCTGCTGTAGCTCATAGGCCTGCTGGCGCACCAGCGGCAGCAGCTGTTTATCCAGATGCGGCGTCAGGGTATCGACCTCCTCGCCGGGCAGCCAGCCAGGCGCGTCGTCCACTAACAGCGTGTCGGTGGCGTTCAGTAGATCGTCGATCAATTGCTCTTCCACTTCGCGCAGGTGTTCAAGCCGCTGGGTTTGCAGGCCAAACCAGCGCAGCGCCGTTTCCCCGCCGTCGGCGGCCGGCTGGCGGGTGCAGGCGATCCGCCGCAGCTGCTCAATGTCCAGGCCGGCCTGGCATTGGGTGATAAACAGCTGGACGGTCGCCGGGCTGCCCAGCGCCTGAAAGCTGTCGAAGCAGGGCTGCTGACCGTCAATACGGTCCACCAGCTGCTGGCGCAGGCTGTCGCTGAACTCGCCGCGGGTAAAGCCCAGAGCGCCCAGCGCGCGCTCCTGACCCACCAGCTCTTTACCCTGCATAAAGCTGTACAGCGCGACCATGCGGCCGGCCACCGGCGGATCGTCAATGCTGTCATTGAGCTGCGGGACGATGTTCAGCAGATGGCGGATGACACGGCTGAACTGCTCCGTCGCGGCTTCCGCGGCAATCTGCCGGCGGGCGATCTGCTCGCGCAGCGCCGGAAGCTGCAGCAGATCGCCAACCGCCCTGGCAATGCGCCAGCACAGCGCGCTGCCGGCGACCGTACGTGCCCGTTCGAGACTGGCATAGAACAGCGCTAACCGCTCATCAACCAGCGCCCCGCCCGCCCGACACTCCGCCGCATACAGTTGGCCGCCCGAGCAAAGAAAAATATTCGACGCCCCGCGCTCGCACTGCAGCATATGCACCAGCGCGCTGAGCTGGCTGGCCAGTTCCCCCAGTTGGCTAAGCTGCTGAAGTTGTTGTTTTTGCAGGCGACGCGCCAGCTGCAGCCAGGCCGTCTCATCGTGCGCGTGACCAGTCGTATTATTCATACCCCTCCTCCGGGTTAACGCTTTATACTGCGGTAAAGCAATAACCGTGCCTTTAAGAAGGAGTTTGTATGCAACGTATTGTGATTATCGCCAACGGCGCCGCCTATGGCAGCGAATCCCTGTTCAACAGCCTGCGCCTGGCCATTGCCCTGCGCGAGCAACAGTCCGACCTCGATCTCAAGCTGTTTCTGATGTCCGACGCCGTCACCGCCGGGCTGCGCGGGCAGAAGCCGGCGGAAGGATACAATGTGCAGCAGATGCTGGAGATCCTCACCGCCCAGCAGGTGCCGGTGAAGTTGTGCAAAACCTGCGCGGACGGCCGCGGCGTCAGCGCGCTACCGCTGATTGACGGCGTGGAGGTCGGTACTCTGGTTGAGCTGGCCCAGTGGACGCTGGCGGCAGATAAAGTGCTGACCTTCTGAATGTAGGCCGTCGAACGGGATGAAATGTCACGTATTGGCGCTTGAAGAGACAAAAAAAACGTTAGCTGAATGCTTTCAGGAACAACGTCATTTTTGTTTAATCTTTATCCCTTTTTTTGATCAAAATCAGCATCCCGGCCCGCGCCGTTTGGTGTGATGCACAGAGCAAAGTGTGAACAATATCACGCGAGGACTGGGTGGGCAGGATGCTGTAGCGGGACAGAAACGGGGTACAAAAATGGCGATGGTTAAAGCAAGTTTGACGTTATTTGGTGGTGACACACTGGTGGTGCGGTGTTCAGAGCGCTGCCATATTCATCTAATGAGCGCGAAGGTCCCGGGCGATAGCCATGCGGATATTCTGAGCGTGCAGGATCGGGATAGCGCCTATCTGACGGTGCCCTACAGCGGCACCTGGAACGTGCTTATCGACAGTCACAGCCAGTCACTGGAGCACTCCATCAGCTACGTGCCAGCCTGACAGTTACTATCAGAACATACGCCCGGCCGTGCCGGGCGTGAGATTCATGACAAACCTCATGCAATCATTGTGCTTGCAGATTGCACCAGAAAAATAACAAGGAAAATCAATTTATTGATTTTCGGCTGATGACCACCAGTAAGGAAAAACCACGCTTTTTCCTTACTGGTCAGCAATCGGACGCCCGGCCATGCCGGGCGTTTTTCTTTTCCGCGCGCTCAGGCCAGGCCCGGCGTCGGACTCTCGCCCAACAGAGCGCGTACGCTGGCCACCAGGTCATCGAGACTGGCGTCGTGCATCCCCAACTTGCTTAGCGCCTGCTCGAGCGAAAACAGATACTGGGCGTTGGTGCCGAGCGGCCCGCTGGCCCGGGCGATCAGCGGGGCGATAACCTGGGCGCTGGTATCCGGTTCAAACAGTGGATGGCGCGGATCCATAATAAACACCAGGGCATTCACCGTCCGTCCGTCGTCCAGCTCCAGCTTGCACCAGGTGGGCAGATAGCAGCCGGTGATCATCTCCCGCTTCCACAGCAGGGTCAGCTCTTCTTCCAGCGTGTCGTCAGGCAAACGATAGGCGACGCCGGTGGTTCGGCCGCCCTCTTTGAGAGCGAGCATACGTCCCGGCTGGCAGGCGCTACCGCGCCCGGCGGTCAACCGCAGGCAAAACGCACGGTGCCAGCCCGGCAGCGTACCGGTGCAGGACTCGCGATAATTGAGCGCCGGGTTCCAGATAAGCGAACCGTAGCCAAAGATCCATACTGAGCCATCATCCGGGCGGCAGGCCAGCGTCGCCGCCAGCGAGGCTGCACGTTGTTCTGCCGACCAGAGTAGCGATTCCTCAATAGCGCCAAACGCTGTCTTACAATCCGCATTCATTAAGAAATCACGAGTTAACACTGTTTACTACCTCCGCCACTGCCCGCTTCCCGGCGTTCGTCTCATGCATCCGTCAATATTGCTGAAATATTATCCAGCTTTATCCTTCAATAAGCAATCAGCGGGGCGCTGGCAAGCATAAAAGCGGCGTCAGCAATTATTTTTTCTTATGCCACTTATCATCATCGCCTTTCTCGTAGCTGTTCTTCACCGCCGCCCAGGCGACTTTGTGCGCCGTCTCTTCGCGGCTGGCGTCATCGCGCCGCTCATCTTTATCTTTATATTGATCCCAGGCGCTGTTAAACGCTTCTTTATAAATTTCCTGCGCATGAGCAGGCAGAACATGCTGAACGCTGTCGGGGAGTTCTTGTTTATTGCGATAGGGCATACTGACCTCCTGTTTGAGCATTAAATTTAAGTCTGGTACGCAAGCGGCTGGCTATCAAGGTCAAAATGAGTAGAAAAATTATTTTAGTAATTATCTGAATAGTAAGAACTAAATAGTGGTAAACATAAATTATAATAAACTAATCAAGATATCACTCGATACCCGTAAATTTAAGTAAAAAACCAGCGGTAATTTATCAAAATCTGTTACTTTACCGCCCTACGTTTTTATAATTATAACACCTGCATAAATGGAGATGGTTCATGACCCATGCACATGAGGCGGTAAAAACCCGCCATAAGGAGTCTTCCCTCGTCTTTCCGGTGCTGGCGCTGGCGGTGCTGTTTTTCTGGGGCAGCAGCCAGTCACTGCCAGTGGTTATCGCAATTAATATCCTCGCGCTGGTCGGTATTTTAAGCAGCGCCTTCAGCGTGGTCCGCCACGCCGACGTCCTCGCCCACCGCCTGGGCGAACCCTATGGCTCCCTGATTTTAAGCCTGTCGGTGGTTATCCTTGAGGTCAGTCTGATCTCCGCCTTAATGGCCACCGGCGACGCCGCGCCGACCCTGATGCGTGATACGCTCTACTCCATTATTATGATCGTCACCGGCGGTCTGGTCGGTTTCTCTCTGCTGCTGGGCGGGCGTAAATTTGCCACCCAATATATGAATCTGTTCGGCATTAAGCAGTATCTTATCGCCCTGTTTCCGCTGGCGATTATCGTGCTGGTGTTTCCGATGGCGCTGCCGGGCGCAAACTTCAGCACCGGGCAATCGCTGCTGGTGGCGGTGATCTCGGCGGCCATGTACGGCGTTTTCCTGCTGATTCAAACCAAAACCCATCAGAGTCTGTTTGTTTATGAGCATGAAGACGACAGCGACGATGACGACCCGCACCACGGTAAACCGTCTGCCCACAGCAGCGGGTGGCATACCGCCTGGCTGCTGGTGCACCTGGTGGCAGTGATCGCGGTCACCAAAATGAACGCCAATCCGCTGGAAACGCTGTTGACCAGCATGAACGCCCCGGTGGCCTTTACCGGCTTCCTGGTGGCCCTGCTGATCCTGTCGCCGGAAGGCCTTGGCGCCCTCAAAGCGGTGCTCAACAATCAGGTACAGCGGGCGATGAACCTGTTTTTCGGCTCCGTACTGGCCACCATCTCGCTGACGGTCCCGGTGGTCACCCTCATCGCCTTCCTGACCGGCAATGAGCTGCGCTTTGGCCTTGGCGCCCCGGAGATGGTGGTGATGGTCGCCTCGCTGGTGCTGTGCCATATCTCCTTCTCCACCGGGCGCACCAATGTGCTGAACGGCGCGGCCCACCTGGCGCTGTTCGCCGCCTATCTGATGACCATTTTCGCCTGACCCCGCTTATCCGCCCGGCGGAGTCCGGGCGAAAAAAAAGCCTGCCGGTGTTAACACCGGCAGGCTTTTTCAGTGATGCGGTCAGGCTTACTTGCTGGTATCCAGCTCGTCGAAGCTTTTCACCAGATCGTCAATCGCTTTCATCTGCTTGAGGAACGGCTCCAGTTTATCCAGCGGCAGCGCGGACGGGCCGTCGCATTTCGCGTGGTCCGGATCCGGATGCGCTTCGATAAACAGACCGGCGATACCTACCGCCATACCGGCGCGGGCCAGTTCGCTCACCTGCGCGCGGCGACCGCCGGAGGCAGCGCCAAACGGGTCACGGCACTGCAGCGCGTGGGTGACGTCGAAGATAACCGGCGAGTTGTTGGAGGCTTTCTTCATCACGCCGAAGCCGAGCATATCCACGACCAGGTTGTCGTAACCGAAGTTAGCGCCGCGGTCGCAGAGGATCACTTTGTCGTTACCGCCTTCGATAAACTTATCGACGATATTGCCCATCTGACCCGGGCTGACGAACTGCGGCTTCTTGACGTTGATCACCGCCCCGGTTTTGGCCATCGCTTCCACCAGGTCAGTCTGGCGCGCGAGGAAGGCCGGAAGCTGGATCACGTCCACCACGTCAGCCACCGGCTGCGCCTGGCTGGCTTCATGAACGTCGGTGATGATTTTCACGCCAAAGGTCTGCTTCAGCTCCTGGAAAATCTTCATCCCTTCTTCCAGACCCGGACCACGATAGGAGTGGATGGAGGAACGGTTGGCTTTATCAAAGGAGGCTTTGAAGACGTAGGGGATGCCAAGCTTCTGCGTAACGGTGACGTAATGTTCGCAGATGCGCATCGCCAGGTCGCGCGACTCCAGCACGTTCATCCCGCCGAACAGCACGAACGGCAGGTCGTTCGCTACGTTGATATCACCAATGCTAACCACTTTTTGTTTCATAAGTTCGCCTTATCAGGGTGTAACCGGAATGGTTCCAGACTAATGCAATGTAATTTGTTTGTGCGAAATCGTGTTGATCTGCGCGCGGATCATCTCACTGATCGGATCCTCCGGGCACTGCTCAACGAAATAGCTCAGATCCAACAGCGCCACGTGATCGCAGTCCAGCTGGGCGTATATCAGCCCGCGGTCGCGGATCTCATACGGATCTTCCGGGTTAAACTGCAGCAGCGCTTCGCTGGCGCGCAGAGCCAGCTCCATCTGCCGCTCTTCCATCAGCGCCGACTTCAGGGTGTCCAGCAGCTTGCGGATCACCTCGGCGTTATCCGCTTCGTCGAGATCTTCATTAAACAGTTCCGCCACCGGCCCGATGTTGCCCTTCAGCCATACCTCCAGGGTATGTTCGTCGAGGGTCTCGCCGTTAAACGGATTAATCAGCCACATCTCTTCGCTGGTTTCCGGATCCGCGCGCAACAGCATTTGGGTCGGGAAGATCACCGGCACCACCGGCAGCGCCAGGCGCTGGGCGATCCACAGCAGGATCGCGCCTAACGACACCGCGCTCCCCTGACGGTTGACCAGCACTTTATCCAGCCATAGCGCGTCGGAAAGACGATAAATGCCCTGCGAAGCGCCAAAGCCCCACTCGTCGTAAAACAGCGCCAGCAGGCGTTCTATCTGGCGCTCCTGGTCCCACGACGGCGCAATCTCCTCCTGCGCGAGGCGCAGCAGCCGCTGCAGCTCTTCCTCGACAAAACGCGACGGAAAATCGTCGCGGACCTGTTCAGAAATGAGGACCATGCCATCACACAATGGCGCTTTGTTAAATTCGAAATCCGCTAATGACCCCATGCCCTACCCCAGTATCGGTATTCTTGTGATGGCGAGTTGAATGATAATAAACAACACCACCAGCGCCAGCAGGAACGCGATAAAACGGCTCTGCTGGCTGCGCGGACGACGGCGGCCCAGCGCGATAAAACCTAATGCGATGTAAATGATAACGCCAAACAGCTTTTCAGTCAGCCATGCGCCGTCTTCGGTAAACGGCAGGTAGTGCGTTATCGCCATTAAACCCGCACCGCTGAGAAACAGCAGCGTATCGCTGCAGTGCGGCGCAATTCGCACCCACCGCTGGTTCAGCAGCGGGCTCTGATGATACATCCACCAGTAACGTAAAACGAACAATCCTACCGACACCACCACGCTGGCGATGTGCAGGTAGAGGACAGCCGTGAATAAGTTCATCAGCCAACGTTCTCCATGTCGGGTAAACGTCCGAGAGTCAGACGTTCATTGTCGCCATAGTCGCGACAGGTCGCGACGTCGAGATAGCCCGCTTCGCGGAACAGGGCGCGAACCGCCTCGCCCTGGGTCCAGCCATGCTCCAGCAGCATCCAGCCGCCGGGCAGCAGATACTGCCGTCCCTCGCGGATAATCTGCGCCAGATCCGCCAGCCCCTGATCGGCAGCAACCAGCGCCGTCAACGGCTCAAAGCGCACATCGCCCTCGGCGAGATGCGGGTCGGTGGCGTCGATATAGGGTGGATTACTGACGATCATGACAAAACGCTGCCCGGCCAGCGCGCTAAACCAGTCGCTTTGCCGTATCGTCACGTTAGCGATGTCCAGATGAGCGGCATTGCGCAGTGCCAGCGCCACGGCGTCCGGCATCACATCCACCGCGGTGACCTCGCAATCCGGACGCTCGCTGGCCAGCGCCAGAGCAATGGCGCCGGTTCCGGTGCCGAGGTCGAGAATACGGCACGGCGCGGCAGGCAGTCGCGCCAGCGCCTGCTCCACCAGACACTCGGTATCCGGTCGGGGGATCAGCGTCGCCGGGGAGACGAACAGCGGCAGCGACCAGAACTCACGCTGCCCAACCAGGTGGGCAATGGGTTCTCCGCGCTGACGTCGCTGCAGGAGCGCCTCCAGCGTCGTCGCCTCGTCAGCGGACAGCGTCGTTTCGCCGAAGGCCAAAATCCAGGTGCGCGCCCGGCCGGTAACATGTCCCAGCAGGATCTCGGCATCGCGTCGCGGGCTGTCGCTTTCACGCAGCCGGGCGATCGCCTGCTGCAGCCAGGCCTGAAAGGTCATCATTCCTGCTCGGACAGCGCCGCCAGCTGATCGGCCTGATATTCCTGAACAATTGGCTCAATCAGCATATCGAGTTTGCCTTCCATGGTTTCATCCAGACGATAAAGCGTCAGGTTGATGCGGTGGTCGGTCACGCGCCCCTGTGGGAAATTGTAAGTGCGGTTACGGTCGCTACGATCGCCGCTGCCCAGCAGGTTACGGCGCGTGGAGGCTTCCGCCTGCTGACGCTTGGCCACTTCGGCGGCGCGGATACGCGCCCCCAGCACTGACAACGCCTTGGCTTTGTTTTTATGCTGGGAACGTTCGTCCTGACACTCCACCACGATGCCGGTCGGCAGGTGAGTAATACGGATAGCTGAGTCGGTGGTGTTGACGTGCTGACCGCCCGCGCCGGAGGAGCGGAAAGTATCGATGCGCAGATCCGCCGGGTTAATGTCCGGCATTTCGGCTTCCGGCAGCTCCGGCATCACCGCCACGGTGCAGGCGGAGGTATGAATACGCCCCTGCGATTCGGTGGCCGGCACACGCTGCACGCGATGGCCGCCGGATTCAAATTTCAGCCGACCGTAAACGCCGTCGCCGCTGAATTTGGCGATCACCTCTTTGAATCCGCCGTGTTCACCTTCGTTGGCGCTGAGGATCTCCACCTGCCAGCGGCGCGATTCCGCGTAGCGGCTGTACATGCGGAACAGATCGCCGGCAAACAGCGCCGCTTCGTCGCCGCCGGTTCCGGCGCGCACTTCCACGAAAGCGTTACGCTCGTCATCGGGATCTTTCGGCAGCAGCAGTACCTGCAGCTGTTGCTCCAGCTGGTCGCCTTTTTCTTTGGCGTCACGCAGCTCTTCCTGCGCCATTTCGCGCATCTCCGGATCGTCGAGCATCATCTGCGCAGTTTCGATATCCTCCTGCACCTGACGCCAGTCGGTATAGCAGCGCGCCACATCGCTCAGTTGAGCGTATTCCCGCGACAACGCGCGGAATTTATCCTGATCGGCAATCGTCGCGGCATCGCCGAGCAGCGCCTGCACTTCTTCATGGCGCTCGTACAACGCTTCCAGTTTGGCAACAATAGAAGACTTCATAGGCGTGAATTCACCCTGTCCTGAAAATAAGAGAAAGGTGCGCTATTCCAGCCCGAGGCTGTTGCGCAGAATATGCAGGCGTTCGTCGTCCCCGTCACGGGCGGCCTGCTGAAGAGATTTGGTTGGCGCGTGGATCAGGCGGTTGGTCAGCTTGCGGGCCAGATCCTGCATAATTTCCTGGGCATCACCGCCCTGCTCCAGCGCGGCCAGCGCCTTCGCGGTCAGCTCCTCACGGACCTGCTCAGACTGAGAACGGTATTCGCGAATCGTCTCGCTGGCGCTCTGCGCGCGCAGCCAGGCCATAAATTCGCTGGTCTCCTGCTCGACGATCGATTCCGCCTGCACCGCCGCGGCTTTACGCTGCGCCAGGTTATGCTGAATGATGTTTTGCAGATCGTCGACGCTGTAAAGGTAGGCGTTGGCCAGTTTGCCGACCTCCGGTTCGACATCGCGCGGAACGGCGATATCCACCAGCAGCATCGGCTGGTTACGCCGCGCCTTAAGCGCGCGCTCCACCATGCCTTTGCCGATGATCGGCAGCGGGCTGGCGGTGGAGCTGATAATAATGTCGGCCTCTTTCAGCCGTTCGTCGATATCGCTGAGGGCAATCACCTCGGCGCCCACTTCGTCCGCCAGCGCCTGGGCGCGTTCGCGGGTGCGGTTGGCAATCACCATTTTGCGCACGTGATGTTCGCGAAGATGGCGCGCCACCAGTTCGATGGTTTCACCGGCGCCGACCAGTAACACGGTGACGCTGGAGAGCGATTCAAAGATTTGCCGCGCCAGGGTACAGGCGGCGAACGCGACGGAAACGGCGCTGGCGCCGATATCGGTTTCGGTACGCACACGCTTTGCCACCGAGAACGACTTCTGGAACATCCGCTCCAGTTCGCTGACGTTCAGATGACCGCGGCTGGAATCAGCAAACGCTTTTTTCACCTGGCCGAGGATCTGCGGCTCGCCCAGCACCAGCGAATCGAGGCCGCTGGCGACGCGCATCAGATGGCTGACGGCGTCATTATCCTGGTGCCAGTAGAGGCTCTTACGCAGGTCTTCTTCGTTGAGGCCGTGATAGTTGCACAGCCAGCGGATCAGCGCTTCCTGCAGATTGTCCTGCTCTTCGACGCTGAGATAGAGTTCCGTGCGGTTGCAGGTCGACAGCACTACCCCCCCCTGCACCATCGGCTGAGCCAGCAAGCTCTCCAGCGCCTGATCGAGCGTTTCCGGCGAAAACGTCACGCGTTCTCGCAGGTCGACCGGCGCTGTTTTGTGATTGATGCCAAGAGCTAAAAGGGTCATTGTGAGGGAGTAGTACCAGCGTTGCTAAGGTTAGTCTGAGTGCATCATACAGGATGCGCGTAATCAATAAAAGAGAGGCTCCCCTTTTGGAGTAATAGCCAAAGCAAGACCGCCATTAACGTTAATTTTTTGATTTCAGACAACTTGAACGTAGACGCTATCGCCCGGCGACGCTAGCATTAAGGGTTATAAATGTAACCTGCTACACAAATCGGCCCGCTATTCCCCTGCCGCCGTTTTTCCCTGTAGACATCAAGGATTTGTCATCATTATGAATCGACTGTTCCGCTTGCTGCCGCTGGCCAGCCTCGTCCTCACCGCCTGTTCTCTTCATACGCCGCAAGGGCCTGGCAAAAGCCCGGATTCGCCGCAGTGGCGTCAGCACCAGCAGGCTGTTCGCAGCCTCAACCAGTTCCAGACTCGCGGGGCGTTTGCCTATCTTTCCGATGAGCAAAAAGTCTATGCTCGCTTCTTCTGGCAACAGACCGGCCAGGACCGCTATCGCCTGCTGCTGACCAACCCGCTGGGCAGCACCGAGCTGTCGCTGACCGCGCAGCCAGGCAGCGTGCAGCTGATCGATAACAAAGGCCAGACCTACACCGCCACCGATGCCGAAGAGATGATCGGCCGCCTGACCGGGATGCCGATCCCGCTGAACAGCCTGCGCCAGTGGATCATCGGCCTGCCGGGCGACGCCACCGACTATTCGCTGGACGATCAGTACCGTCTGCGTGAACTTAACTACACGCAAAATGGCAAAACCTGGCACGTCACCTACGGCGGCTACACCAGCGATACCCAGCCAGCCCTGCCGTCTAATGTCGAGCTGAACAATGGCGCTCAGCGCATCAAGCTGAAGATGGATAACTGGATCGTGAAATGATGAGCCGCTGGCCCTCTCCTGCAAAACTGAATCTGTTTTTATATATCACCGGCCAGCGGGCCGATGGCTACCATACCCTGCAGACGCTGTTTCAGTTTCTCGACTATGGCGACACCTTGACCATCGAACCGCGAACTGACGGTCAACTGCGCCTGCTGACGCCGGTGGCCGGCGTGCCGGACGAGGAGAACCTGATCGTTCGCGCTGCGCGTCTGCTGATGCGTGCCGCCAGCGAAAGCGACCGCCTGCCGGCGGGTAGCGGCGCCGATATCAGTGTCGACAAGCGCCTGCCTATGGGCGGCGGCCTGGGCGGCGGCTCATCCAATGCCGCCACCGTGCTGGTGGCGCTCAACCATCTCTGGGGCTGCGGTCTCTCGGAAGAGGAGCTGGCGACCCTGGGCCTTCAGCTGGGGGCCGATGTGCCGGTCTTCGTGCGCGGCCATGCCGCCTTTGCCGAGGGAGTCGGCGAAATTCTGACACCGGTGGAGCCCGAGGAAAAATGGTACCTGGTGGCGCACCCGGGGGTCAGTATTCCGACGCCAGTCATTTTTCGCGATCCGGAGCTACCACGAAATACCCCGCGCCGGTCAATTAATACGTTATTAAATTGTGAATTCAGCAACGATTGCGAGCTTATCGCAAGAAAACGTTTTCGCGAGGTTGATGCAGCGCTTTCCTGGCTGTTAGAATATGCGCCGTCACGCCTGACCGGCACAGGGGCCTGTGTGTTTGCTGAATTTAACACCGAATCCGCTGCCCGTCAGGTGCTGGACACTGCCCCGGCATGGCTAAATGGCTTTGTAGCGCGCGGAGTTAACCTCTCGCCGCTCAAGCAGGCCCTGCTCTGAATCCTGCGCCGTGATGGCGCAACGATAACGAGTCAACCGGGGAAATTGAGTTACGGTGACAACGTCACCCTGTTCCAGACGTTGCATCGTGCTCTTTAAATACACCGACTGGATCGAATGGCGCCAGCCCGCACATTATTGGCCCACTCATCCACCACTGGACGCATGCCTGAGGTTCTTCTCGTGCCTGATATGAAGCTTTTTGCTGGTAACGCCACCCCGGAACTAGCACAACGTATTGCCAACCGCCTGTACACTTCTCTTGGCGACGCCGCTGTAGGTCGTTTTAGCGACGGCGAAGTCAGCGTACAAATCAATGAAAACGTACGCGGTGGTGATATTTTCATCATCCAGTCCACTTGTGCTCCCACCAATGACAACCTGATGGAACTGGTTGTTATGGTTGATGCTCTGCGTCGTGCTTCGGCAGGTCGTATCACCGCCGTTATCCCTTACTTCGGTTATGCTCGCCAGGACCGTCGTGTTCGTTCTGCTCGTGTGCCAATCACCGCGAAAGTGGTGGCAGATTTCCTGTCCAGCGTCGGCGTTGACCGCGTGCTGACCGTTGACCTGCACGCAGAACAGATCCAGGGCTTCTTCGATGTGCCAGTTGATAACGTGTTCGGCAGCCCAATCCTGCTGGAAGATATGCTGCAGCTGAACCTGGACAACCCGATTGTGGTTTCTCCGGACATCGGCGGCGTCGTGCGTGCCCGCGCTATCGCTAAACTGCTGAATGATACCGATATGGCTATCATCGACAAGCGCCGTCCGCGCGCCAACGTCTCCCAGGTGATGCATATCATCGGCGACGTGGCTGGTCGTGACTGCGTGATGGTCGACGATATGATCGACACCGGCGGCACCCTGTGTAAAGCGGCAGAAGCGCTGAAAGAGCGTGGCGCGAAACGCGTATTCGCTTATGCAACGCACCCGATCTTCTCCGGTAACGCTATCCAGAACATCAAAAACTCTGTGATTGATGAATTTGTCGTTTGCGATACCATTCCGCTGGCACCCGAAATTAAAGCGCTGGATAAAGTGCGTACTCTGACGCTCTCCGGTATGCTGGCTGAAGCTATTCGCCGTATCAGCAATGAAGAATCTATCTCTGCTATGTTCGAACATTAATCGAGCCGAGCATAAAAACCCGCTGCGGCGGGTTTTTTTGTCTCTGAATTTTTAATTCTTCCACAAAATCATTCGGCATGCGTCAAGGCGGCAAGTGAATGAATCCCCGGGAGCGTACAGGCAGTACGTGACCGGGGTAAATGAACGCAGCCAACACAGAGGCATCCCGAAGGATGACGTGGAAATGACCAATGCCTCCTTCACCTGCCATTTAGTTGACAGATGATGCGCTCATGGATGAAACATTATTGTGAACAGATTATTTTCCTCACATGTGATGCCTTTCCGCGCCCTCATCGACGCTTGTTGGAAAGAAAAGTACACCACCGCCCGCTTTACCCGCGATCTGATCGCCGGGATCACCGTCGGGATCATTGCGATTCCGCTGGCGATGGCGCTGGCGATTGGCAGCGGTGTGCCGCCGCAGTACGGCCTCTATACCTCAGCGGTGGCAGGGATTGTGATCGCCATAACCGGCGGGTCGCGCTTTAGCGTTTCCGGCCCGACCGCCGCCTTTGTGGTGATCCTCTATCCGGTTTCCCAGCAGTTTGGTCTGGCGGGGCTACTGGTGGCGACGCTGATGTCGGGGATCTTTTTAATTCTCTTTGGTCTGGCGCGCTTTGGCCGTCTGATCGAATATATCCCGCTGTCGGTGACTCTCGGTTTCACCTCCGGGATCGGTATCACCATCGGTACCATGCAGATTAAAGACTTCCTCGGCCTGCAGATGCCCCATGTGCCGGAGCATTACCTGCAGAAAGTGGCAGCGCTGGCGATGGCCCTGCCAACGATTAACCCCGGCGATGCCGCCATCGGCGTCGTCACTCTCGGCACTCTGATCCTCTGGCCGCGGCTGGGTATCCGTCTGCCGGGCCACCTTCCGGCGCTGCTGGCCGGCTGCGCGGTGATGCTGGTGGTTAATTTGCTCGGCGGCGATGTCGCCACAATTGGCTCGCAGTTCCACTATCAGCTGGCAGACGGCACTCAGGGCAACGGCATTCCACAGCTGCTGCCGCAGCTGGTACTCCCCTGGGATATGCCGGGTTCAAACTTTACCCTGAGCTGGGCCTCGCTGCAGGCTCTGCTGCCTGCCGCCTTCTCCATGGCGATGCTCGGCGCCATTGAGTCTCTGCTGTGCGCGGTGGTGCTTGATGGCATGACCGGTACCAAGCATAAAGCCAATAGCGAGCTGATTGGCCAGGGGCTGGGCAACATCGTTGCGCCGTTCTTCGGCGGGATCACTGCCACCGCGGCGATTGCCCGCTCGGCGGCGAACGTCCGCGCCGGCGCCACATCGCCGGTTGCCGCCGTGATCCACGCCCTGCTGGTGATCCTGGCGCTGCTGATCCTCGCCCCGCTGCTCTCCTGGCTGCCGCTGTCGGCGATGGCCGCCCTGCTGCTGATGGTGGCATGGAACATGAGCGAGGCGCATAAAGTGATCAACCTGCTGCGCCACGCACCGAAAGACGACATCGTGGTGATGCTGATGTGCATGTCGCTGACGGTGCTGTTTGATATGGTGATTGCCATCAGCGTCGGGATCGTGCTGGCCTCGCTGTTGTTTATGCGCCGTATCGCGCGCATGACCCATCTGGCGCCGGTCAACGTCGAGGTGCCAGACGATGTGCTGGTGCTGCGGGTGATTGGGCCGCTGTTCTTTGCCGCCGCCGAAGGCTTGTTCAACGACCTGGAGACCCGGATCGCCGGCAAGCGCATCGTGGTGCTGAAATGGGACGCGGTGCCGGTTCTCGACGCCGGTGGTCTGGATGCCTTCCAGCGCTTTGTGAACAAGCTGCCGGAAGGCTGTGAATTGCGCGTATCTAACCTCGAGTTTCAGCCGCTGCGCACGTTAGCGCGCGCCGGCGTCAAGCCGCTGCCCGGACGCCTGAGCTTCTACCCCGATCGTCAGGCCGCGCTGGCTGACCTGTGATCACCCGGCGGCAGGCCCCTGCGCCTGCCGCATCAAGGCTCCGGTCGCCTGCTGCAGCCAGCTCAGCACCGCCGGCGTCATCCAGGTGCCCTTCATCAAATGCGGCTCCTGCTCCATTGCCCGACGAAACTTCTGCAACGTCTGCGGCCGGGTACCGGCGTAGGACTGAAACAGTTCAAGCCACGCCCGGGCCAGCGCCTGACCCGACGCCGAGTCCGGCGCTACGCCCTCCCGGCACGCCTGATGCAGCTTCGCCACCAGCGCAGGCCACTCCTGTAGCCGGTCGAAATAGTGCCGGCGGGTGAACGCCATCTCCTCGTCGTCGAGGTAACGCGCCCAGATGGCCAGTTTGCTTTCGGCAAAGGCCTCGGTGACAAAGGCGATGATGGCCGGGGTGACGCCGGTCTGTTCAACCATTTGCGGCTCGGCGGCATGCATCTCGTTCAGGCGGGTCAGAAACTCCGGGCGCCCTGCCGTATCCTGCTCCAGGCGCTCCATCCAGCGCGTCGCCAGACTCATCGCCTGCGGACTGTCCGTCGGGCAGCCGCTCGCCATCAGCGTCTGCACCTCCTCTGTTAGCTCGCGCCACGCCTGCGCGCGCTGTTCATCCTGTGCCGCAAACGGCAGCGCGGCTAACTCCTGTTGACTAAACCAACGATCGTACATTTTCATTAACTCCAACGTCTGTAGCCAGGACTCCAGATCGGGTTCATTGCCGCCCGCCAGCGCCTCGCGCAGCACCAACAGCCGGTCGCGCAGCCTGCCGACATCGCGCAATTGGGCGTTGAGCGTCTCTATCTGCTGCGTCAGCAGCTCGGGTAGCGACAGCGTTTGCCGATCGAGATAGTCCTTGATGGTGGCGAGCGTCAGCCCGGCCTGCGCCAGCGCCTTTATCATATGCAGGCGCTGAACCGCGGACAGGTTATAGAGCCGATAGCCCGCCTCGCTTCTGGCCGAAGGCGTTAACAGCCCCGTCTGTTCATAATGATGCAGCGTACGCACCGTCATTCCGGCGCGCTTCGCCAGCTCTCCCACCTGAATTAACATGACTGCTCCTCTCTGTGGCCAGGTCCGCTACTCTGCTGCCTGACGTAACGTCAGGGTCAAGCGAAAACCTCATTAGCTATTCATTTTGGCAGCAACCTTAGCAGCACGGAGGTCAGGACGGAATGGGGTCGTATGGTGATGGAGAAAAGAGGAGGAAATAACGAGAGTCACAGGAAAACGCATCGGCCTTCAGGGGCCGATGCGGGAAATCATGCTACGGTTAGCTGTGGCGATGCTGATTACGACGGCAGCGTTTATCATAGTGGCGCACCCACCAGTAGCGGTCGCTGACCTGCTCGTGGCCGCCAATACGGGCACCGGCCAGCCAGAGCACGGCGCCAACGAAGATGCTTAAGATTGCGCCATGTGCAAAGAATTGCGGCAGGTTAAGCTGCGGAAGCTGGTTCAGAATGGAGTAGCCTACCCCCACAACCATCACCACCAACCCTAACCCCATGAGTACGTTACCGAGTAACGAAGCGTTTTTGCGTTTCATGTGTCACCTCCGGACTTTGGGTTGCCAGGGAATATCCCCAAATCTTATAGGTGTAGTATAGACAGGGTCCCTGCCCTGGAGTGCGCCCACGATCACATTAGTGAACACCGATTAGACAAATATTTACAAATAAGCCTCTGAACAATATCAAATTCTAATGATTCAGGTGGGTAATCATCAATGCTGGTATTGTCTCGTGGGCAGAACTTTGTCAAGCGCGCCCGCAGACAGTACACTACGCGGCAGAGAATGCCCCATGCAGGAAAGAAAACGTGACCATTAAACTGATTGTCGGCCTGGCCAACCCCGGTGCGGAATATGCCGCCACCCGGCACAACGCCGGCGCCTGGTATGTAGATTTACTGGCGGATCGCCATCGTGCGCCGCTGCGCGAAGAGAGCAAGTTCTTCGGCTACACCTCGCGCATCAATCTGGCGGGCGAAGACGTTCGCCTGCTGGTTCCTACGACGTTTATGAACCTCAGCGGTAAAGCGGTGGCTGCAATGGCGACCTTTTATCGCATTAACCCGGATGAAATTCTGGTCGCCCATGATGAGCTGGATTTGCCGCCCGGGGTGGCGAAATTCAAGCTTGGCGGTGGCCATGGCGGCCACAACGGCCTGAAGGACATCATCAGTAAGCTCGGCAATAACCCGAACTTTCACCGCTTACGCGTCGGGATCGGCCATCCGGGTGACAAAAACAAGGTTGTCGGCTTTGTACTCGGCAAACCGCCGGCCAGCGAGCAGAAACTGATTGATGATGCTGTCGACGAAGCGGCGCGCTGCACCGAAATCTGGTTAAAGGACGGGCTGACCAAAGCCACCAACCGCTTACATGCCTTTAAGGCGCAATAAGCCGTTGTCGTGCGGCATTTTTGCCGCGCACCGTGTATAATAGGCAAAGCTATTCAATTTTCTGCAATCTGTTGCTTATAACAGATTGATTATCCAAAGATTAAGGTGATTTAAATCATGGGATTCAAATGCGGTATCGTCGGTTTGCCCAACGTCGGCAAATCCACCCTGTTCAATGCGCTCACCAAAGCGGGTATTGAAGCGGCCAACTTCCCCTTCTGTACCATTGAGCCGAACACCGGTGTCGTACCGATGCCCGATCCGCGTCTGGACAAGCTGGCTGAAATCGTCAAACCGCAGCGCATCCTGCCGACGACGATGGAATTCGTTGATATCGCGGGCCTGGTGAAAGGCGCGTCCAAAGGTGAAGGTCTCGGCAACCAGTTTCTGACCAACATCCGTGAAACCGAAGCTATCGGCCACGTGGTTCGCTGCTTTGAAAATGACAACATTATCCACGTTAACAACAAAGTGGATCCGGCTGACGACATCGACGTTATCAACACCGAGCTGGCACTCTCCGATCTGGACACCTGCGAGCGCGCTATCCACCGTGTGCAGAAGAAAGCTAAAGGCGGCGATAAAGACGCTAAAGCTGAGCTGGCGGCGCTGGAAAAATGCCTGCCGCAGCTGGAAAATGCCGGCATGCTGCGTTCACTGAAAAACCTGACCGACGAAGACAAAGCAGCGATTAAATACCTCAGCTTCCTGACGCTGAAGCCGACCATGTATATCGCCAACGTCAATGAAGACGGCTTTGAGAATAACCCTTATCTCGATAAAGTCCGTGAAATTGCCGCCGCCGAAGGTTCTGTGGTCGTCGCCGTTTGCGCCGCCGTTGAGTCCGATATTGCCGAGCTGGACGACGCTGACCGCGACGAGTTTATGGCCGAGCTGGGTCTCGAAGAGCCAGGCCTCAACCGCGTGATCCGCGCCGGTTACGAGCTGCTGAATCTGCAGACCTACTTCACCGCTGGGGTGAAGGAAGTTCGCGCATGGACCATCCCGGTCGGGGCAACCGCGCCGCAGGCAGCCGGTAAGATCCACACTGACTTCGAAAAAGGTTTTATCCGCGCGCAGACCATCGCCTATGAAGACTTTATTACCTACAAAGGCGAACAGGGTGCAAAAGAAGCCGGTAAAATGCGTGCAGAAGGCAAAGACTACATCGTGAAAGATGGCGATGTGATGAACTTCCTGTTCAACGTCTGATCCCGCTGGCTGGCATTTTCGCCACCATCGCGCCATAAAAAATCCACGCAGCGGCGTGGATTTTTTTTACCCGGACGACACGCTACTCCACAATATGGGTCTCTTCAGCCGCCTCATAGCCATCAACGATCTGCACAATTTTCTTTAACTCGCCCTCGATGAAAGCCGGGGTGGCGCTTTCCCCTGAGGCCGGGTGATGAAGCTCGACCGAGATGCCGCTGGCGGCATTGGTCAGTGACAGACTGATCTCCTGCTGTCCCGCTGCGGACGATGGTCGCCCGATTTGCTGCACGATGGCCGCCGCCGCCGCGCGCGTATCAACGTCTGCGAGATGCCCCCACCTCATTTCAACATGTCCCTGCTGCCCTGCCTTTATCACCTGCAGCGTATAGCCGCTTCTTTCCGTTGCCATGTCTTTTCCTCCGGTTTCGTTGCCCGGGCGTCACATTATCAGCCCGGTTCTATCAGCAAAGTTCGTTCACTTGCGCCTTGCCGTTAATGACTCTTTTCCACATAGGTCTGCATGTTTTCTTTGGTCACTAACTCAAACGGGATCCAGACATGAGACTCGACCTTTTCTCCTTTAATCAGCTTCAGCGCTACCGCTAAGGCCGTTTTGCCCTGACCGACGGCGTCCTGGAAGACCGTCACCTGGATCTTATCGCTGGCCAGGGCTTTCAGCCCGTCCGGCGTGGCGTCGATCCCACCGATCAACAGCTTCTTCTGGCTCTTCTCCAGCGCCATCGCTGCGCCAATCGCCATCTCATCGTTGTTCGCCGCCACAATATCAATCGCTTCCCCGTTGCCTGTCCAGTTCTGCATCAGATCCATTCCCTCGCTGCGGGAATAGTTGGCCGGCTGTTTCTGCACCACTTTCATTGCCGGATATTTGGCCACCACCTGCTCGACGTCTTTGGTGCGCTGCAGCGCGCCGGCGTCAGTGAGATTGCCGATCATGATGGCGACATTGCCTTTGTAGCTCGCCAGCTTCGCCAGCGCCTCCATCTGCAATGTGCCGGACTCCCGCTCGTCCGAACCAACAAACACCACGCCAGGCGGTAACGTTTTATCCCCCGGCGTCCGGTTCACATACACCAGCGGCATTTTGGCCTGCTGCGCCATCTTCGTCAGCTGCGGGGTGCTGGCGGAGTCCACCGGGTCGACGATGATCGCGTCCACGCCGGAGGCGATAAAGCTCTGCACCTGGTCGGCCTGGCGTCCGGTGTCGCCGCGGGCGTCTTCAAACTGCACGTCGACATGACGGGCGCGGGCCTCTTTCTCAATGGACTGGCGGATAATGGTGAGAAAGTTTTGATCGAAGTAGGCCATTGAGACGCCGATCTTCTCCGCCAAAGCCGAGGCGGAACTGGCCAGTAACCCCACTAACAGGATGATTTTACAGTGCTTCATAGCATGCCCTCAGAGGTCGAAATGAAATTTTCAATATAAACACAAATGGTATATTTAAATCATTTTCAGACTACGAAGGGCGTTCGGTTCTTGCAATCATGATGTAAAGAAAATGTTGCCATGCGCACATTTTATTTCACCGCCTCACTCACTGAGGGCTCACCGGTAGGGGGGATCGCCGCGGGCGGCGCCTGCTTTCGCTTCAGCAGGGCATACTCCACGATCAGTTGTTGCAGATGCAGCTCCGCGAGGCTTCCCCGGGCGGCAGGCCAGGGTTGATCAACGGGAAGCGCGGCCAGCTGGCGTAGCTCCTCCTCCAGCGGAACGGCGCGGTTAAACGACTGCATGATGGCAAACACTGCGGTTTTCAGTTCGCTCACCGTGAGGTATCTCCCCTTCTGCTCGTCGAGGGTATTGAGCTGGCCGGCGAGCCGCTGCAGCTGCTGCATTCCCTCGGACCAGCCGGTGAGGTTTTCCGCGGGCAGTGCGGCAGCGCTCAACTGCTGCCGCCACTGCTGCGCCAGCGGTTGTGCTTGATCCGGCCAGCGACTCAGGGCCTGCCGGACCAGCTGGTCGCCGTAGCTTACCGCCCAGTCCGGCGCCAGGCGGGCGAGCTCGCCAAGCTGGCGCTGCGTCTGAGGCAGATCCACCGGCATCAGGGGAGATGCCCCCGGCAGGCCCGGTATCACATTTTGGGTCACCGAAATGGGCGGTAAATCGGACTGACGCAACGCCAGCCATCCACCGACGGCGATGCCCGTCACCGCCAGCATGGTGACCATCCCGGCGACAAACGGCTTCCAGCGCGGCGCGGGTGCCGGAGAAGACGCCACCACTGGCGCGGGCCGCTTTGCAGGTAAAGGCGGCGCAAGCGGCTCAGCCTTTGGTCTACGTTTTAGTTCTGGCACTGGTTCAACCTTTGCCGCATCCTCTTCGCTGACCAGAGCGCCGGGAAGTTCCGCGTCAGACACCGCCACCGGCGGCGCGGTGGGGAGCGCTGGCGCAGGGTCGAGATTCTCGAAGCGGCTTACCGTGCTGTGCAACAGCGCCCGCAGGTCGCTCAGCGGGTTTTCAGGCGCGATCTCAAGGCGCTGGAGCACTGCGTCGAAGCTTTGCAGCGAACGTTCAGCCTGACCAAGCGACTCGAGATCCGCCGGGGCGAGACTGAGAGTGCGGATCACCTGCCGCAGCCGCTTGCTCAGGGTGCGGAAGATCTCTGTCCGGGCCGGGAGCGCCTGCGGCCACAGGTTTTTCCCCTGGTGGGCCAGCAGCGACTCCATTAGCGACAGCCCCTCGTGGATCCCTGCCAGCCCGCCCAGCCTGGCGCGGGCCAGCGTATACCAGGCGACAGTCTGCAGATCCGCGCCGTGATGCTCCAGCAGCGAGCGGGCAAGCTGCTCGGCATACGGCCAGTTAATATCCGGCCGCGCCGGGTGGCTGAGCTTGTTCATTTCCGCACGCAGGGCAATAAAATCAGCCAGCGTGCGCGGGTCGCCACCGGTTTTATAGTGGCGTTCGTCGTGTGTTGTCATCATGATGTCTTTCAGCGAGAGATTAGAGGGCGGAGCGGGCGTCAAGATACTGCTGGCGTTTGAGGTGGCGGATCAACACCCTGCCCTCGGGCATAAACTCTGTGCCGTAACGCACCAGGCCAATATCCTTCAGCTCCGCATCAATGGCATAGCGCAGTTCGCCGGGCGCATGCTGATCGAGCATCACCACCGCAATCCGCTGCAGGCGCGGTTCGTATTTCAGCAACACCGCCGATAACGTGCTCATCAGCTGATGCGCCGACGCCGGCATGCCCTGGAGGATAGCGGTCATATCCGGCAGGCCGTAGTCCGGCAGATGCGCCAGCGTTCCAGCCCGACAGTTGAGGATGCGCTGCATGTTATCGAGCACCGACAGGATGACCTGATCCGTTTCGCTGACAGTATTCAGGTCAAGCCCGCCGGCGAAGTTGCCGTACAGGATGTCATACAGGGAGGGACGAGGCATTTTCACTTCTCCTTAAGCGGGTGCAGCGTCAGTTGATTTTGGCTGGCTTCGATAATGCGCGGCCTCGCCGGGTCAAGATCGTCCCGGGTGAGTACCAGCCGCCAGCTGTTTTGCGTCAGATGGAAACATCATGTTATTTTTCACTGGCTACTTATCATAAAGGGAAAAATTAGGAGCTGGTAATATCCAGGGGTAAATAATATCTGAATTCAAATCTTACCGTCGTTCATTACCCACGAGAAGGCTGCTAAAAAGAAAATTCATCATATCCTCTCTTTTAATTCCCCATTGAATTTAATTAGCGAATTAGTCTCTCCGTCAGGCTTATTTATATTGATCTTAAATATAAATAATAAAAATATCATCGCAATCGATATAGCTTCATTAGCGCCGAGGCCAAAGCCTCCCCCGGCATCAGAGAGATGCCCGGAGGGTTGCCCCGCCCCACCCGGCCATTGCCAGGCGCTGAATTACCCCGTATTTTGGTTTTCCGCTCCGCTGTGGGCGGGTATCAGGGCGAACGAGAGAGAGAAAATGAAACCGCTATTTGTCTATGGGACGCTCTGTCCCGGTCGCAGCAATGCGCACATTCTGGAGGCGATCGGGGGCGAGTGGCGTCCCGGCTACGTCACCGGCACCTTTTACGCGCGCGGCTGGGGCGCAGCCGCCGATTTTCCGGGTATCGTCCTCGACGCTCACGGCCCGCGGGTCAACGGCTATCTGTTCCTGTCCGATCGGCTGGCGGCGCACTGGCCCATGCTGGACGACTTTGAGGAGGGGTACGATCGGGTGCCGGTGGAAGTGACCACCGGCGATGGACAGCAGGTCAGCGCCTGGATTTATCAGCTTCAGCCCCGGGAGTAATCCCCGCCGCGAACGCGCTGTACAATACAGCAGCCCAGCGCGTTCCGGCTTTGCGGTCAGTCCGCCAGGCTTTCCGCCACTGGAGTCACCAGCGCCTTCTTCTCAGCCCAGCAGGCGACGTTATCGAGCACCAGTTGCGCCATCGCCGCGCGGGTGCTCCAGGTGGCGCTGGCCATATGCGGTGTGACGACCACATTACTGCGCTGCAGCAGCCCGGCCGGTACCGCCGGTTCATGGCTGAAGACATCCAGCCCCGCCCCGGCGATAATCCCGCTCTCCAGCGCGGCAACCAGCGCGGGCTCATCAATCACGCTGCCGCGCGAGATATTGATGAGGATCCCTTTCTCCCCCAGCGCCGCCAGCACCGGCTGGTTAATGAGCCCCTGGTTTGCCGCCGTTCCCGGCGTGCAGATAACCAGAAAATCACTCTCCGCGGCCAGGGTCAGCAGATCTTCCCGCCAGGCATAATTTAGCGCCGGGAGACGCTTGCGGTCATGATAAGCAATCTGCATGGCGAACCCCTCGCAGCGCCGGGCGATGGCCTGGCCGATGCGCCCCATGCCCACGATGCCGACCCGCGAACCGGAGACTTTTTGCGTCCACGGAAAACCGCCCGCCGCCCACTCGCCCGCTTCGATAAACTTGTGGGCGGCGACGATCTGCCGCGAGGTCGCCAGCATCAGGCCCAGCGCCAGATCCGCCACATCGTCGGTTAACACCCCCGGCGTATGGCTGACCCGCACCTGGTGCTCTGCAGCCGCCTGCACATCCACGCCATCGTAGCCGACGCCAAAGACGGCGATCAGCTCCAGCGCAGGCAGGCTGGCGATCAGCTCTCGCGTCACGGAGGCTTCGCCGTTGGTGATGAGCACGGTAAAGGTGCCGGCCAGCGCGCGAAAGTCGGCGTCAGTGAGTGCGGTCAGCTCCACGAGGTGATAGCGTCGCGCCAGTTCCGCAGTCAGGGCATCCGGGAGCGAAGCCTGTTTTAACACGTTCAGTTTCATAGCTTATCTTCTTTCAGAGTGTGGAAGGCGGAGGGTTTCTGGCCGCTCCGGGAGACGATGATGCCGATAATCCCGCCAAGGGCCAGCGCCACGGCGACGATCAGCAGTCCGGAGTGATAGCTGTTGGTCAGGTCCTTAATCTTCCCGAGCAGCGGCGGCAAGCCTAAGCCGACAAAATTGGCGATGGTGTTGATAAATGCAATGGAGGCCGCGGCCGCCACGCCCGCCAGCTTCTCGGTGGTCACCGCCCAGAACACCGGCGTTAGCGCGAAATTAAAGCCCACGGTGAGCACCAGCAGCAGATAGGCAACCAGCAGGTTGCCGGCATAGATGGCGACAGCCAGCGAGAGACCGGCCAGAATCAGCGGCAGCCCCATATGCCACGCCCGCTCGCCGGTCAGATCCGAATGACGGCCATTGAGGTACATAAACAGGCAGGCGAAAATAAACGGCACCGCGGACAGCAGACTAATAACCACATCGCTCTGCTCGCTGGCCATACTTTTGAGGATCAGCGGTAAGAAAAGCGTGATGCCGATGGAGCCGAACGCCTGCAGAAACCAGACCAGACTCAGCAGGAGTACCACTTTATTTTTCAGCGCACTGAACCAGGAGGCGTGTTGATTAACTACCGCGCCGCGGTTATCAGCGGCAATCTGCGCCGTCAGCCAGCCTTTCTCCGCCTCAGAGAGCCAGGCCGCCTTTTGCGGGCTGGAAGGTAGCAGCCAGAGCACCAGCGCCCCCAGCACGATGGCGGGAACCCCTTCAATGGCGAACAGCCAGCGCCAGCCGGCAACATCGGCAATGCCATGCATATTTAAAATCAGCCCCGAGACGGGCAGCCCGATGATCGACGCCAGCACCGATCCCATATAAAAGAACGACATCGCCCGTGCCCGGTTGCGCTTCGGAAACCAGCAGGAGATATAGTAAATAATCCCTGGGGTGAATCCCGCCTCCGCCATGCCGAGTAAAAAACGCATAATATAGAGCTGGGTCGGCGTCTGGACGAACGCCATGCCGGCGCTCACCATTCCCCAGGTGATCATTATTCTGGCGATCCAGATCCGCGCCCCCACCCGGGTCATGATCAGGTTGCTGGGAATTTCGAAAATAATATAGGAAATATAAAACATGCCGACCCCAAGGCCGTACATGCTGGCCGTTAATCCCAGATCGGCGTTCATTTGCAGCGCGGCAATGGAAATATTGGTTTTATCAAGATTGGCGACAAAATAGCAGATAATAATAAAGGGGATGATTTTGCTGTTTAGCTTTTTTAATGTAGAAGTACAGAGTTCAATGCTCATAATAATAACCCCATGACTTTGCCTCGGGCAGGGGAAGACCGCCCGCGCCAGGCAAAGATTGATATTAAGAATCGCAGCAGGTATTAACCGGGGACTACCACTCGGCGACCACGCCATCGGCAAGGCGCCAGACGGGGTTCCGCCAGTCAGGAGCGCGTCGGCTCATCTCAATCACTTTATCTTCGTCGATATCGACCCCCAGCCCCGGCTTCATTAACGGCTTAAAGTACCCCCCCTCCATATTGAAATCGGCTTTGTTTTTCACGAAGTCGAGTAACTCGGCGCCCTGGTTATAGTGGATCCCCATGCTCTGCTCCTGGAAGACAGCGTTGTAGGAAACAAAGTCCACGTGCAGACAGGCGGCCAGCGCGATGGGGCCTAACGGGCAGTGCGGGGCCAGCGACACGTCCGCCGCTTCCGCCATACCGGCGATTTTGAAGCATTCGGTGATGCCGCCGGCGTGAGAGAGATCGGGCTGCAGAATAGCCAGGCCGCCGGCCTCCAGCACCCGCTTGAACTCAAAGCGCGAGAACATGCGCTCGCCAGCGGCCAGCGGGATCGCGGTTTGCGCCGCCAGCCGCGGGTAGTACTCCGCCTGCTCGGCCAGCACCGGCTCTTCGATAAACAGCGGCCGATAGGGTTCCAGCTCTTTAATCAGCAATTTCGCCATCGGCGCGCTGACGCGGCCATGAAAATCGAGGCCAAATTCAATGTCGTTGCCAAATGCTTCGCGGATCTGCGCCACCGTGTTCACCGCCGCATCCACCGTGCGCGAACTGTCAATCATCCCCATTTCCTGACAGCCGTTGAGTTTGAAGGTATCAAACCCCATCCCGCGCAGCGTCTTAATCCCGGCAATGACCTCGGCAGGCCTGTCTCCTCCTACCCAGCTGTAGGCTTTGATTTTATCGCGCACCAGGCCGCCCAGCAGCTGCCAGACCGGCGCATTTAACGCCTTCCCTTTGATGTCCCACAGCGCCTGGTCAATACCGGCGATCGCGCTCATCAGGATCGGTCCGCCGCGATAAAAGCCGGCGCGGTACATGACCTGCCACAGATCGTTGATCCGCGCCGGATCCTGGCCAATCAGATAGTCCCCCAGCTCATGTACCGCCGCCTCCACGGTGCGCGCCCGGCCTTCGACGATCGGCTCGCCCCAGCCGACTATCCCCTCGTCGGTTTCAATCTTGAGGAACATCCAGCGCGGGGGTAAACGCCAGGTGGTCAGTTTGGTTATTTTCATTTCACAGCCTCTTGATACGCCCTAACAAATGCGGCGGCCTGCTCTGCGGTCCGCGTTACCGGCTGACCGGCGCGATAGAGATCGCTGCCCAGCCCCGCGCCCGCACAACCGGCCTCGATCCATTGCGCCAGGTTTTCCGGCGTGACGCCGCCGACGGCAAATACCGGCACCGACGCGGGCAAAACCGCTTTCAGCGCCCTGATGTAGTCGGGGCCAAACGCCGAAGAGGGAAAAATCTTCAGCGCCTGCGCCCCGGCCTCCAGCGCGGTAAACGCCTCGCTTGCCGTCGCGCAGCCGGCGCAGACGGTCATCCCGTGCCCGACGGCCCGGCGGATCACCGCCGGCTGCACATTGGGGGTCACCACCAGCCGCGCCCCAAGCTGCGCCAGCCGATCGACCTGCGCTTCCTGCAGCACCGTTCCGGCGCCAATCAGCGCCTGCGCGCCGTAGGCCTCGACCACGGCCGGGATGCTCTGCTGCCATTGCGGTGAATTGAGCGGGATCTCCACGGTGTCGAACCCGGCGGCGATCGCCGCGCCGACGTGCGCCAGCGCCTCGTCAGGGGTGATGCCGCGCAGAATAGCGATCAGCGGAAGTGAGGTTTGCCACTGCATGTACGATGCTCCTTATACCAGCCAGAAAGGCATCGTCGCCCGACACTGTCGTCACCTGGCGGCCCAGCAGCTGAAATGCCTGCTGATAGCGCGCGGAGAGGGACGAGCCGGCAACGATCGCGATAGCCTGTTCGTCGGCAATGAAGGCGCGCATGCTGGCCACCTCCGCGCCAATTAACAGGCCGGATAGATACTCGCTCACCTGCTCCCGGGCCAGCGCCCCCAACAGGTGCGCGGCGCGGGTCTCAAAAAGCTGTGGCAACACCGCGGGCGCGGCCAGGCCGCGCGCCAGCCCGGCGTGAAACGCCGCCGGCGCAGCCTGCTGCTCGGGTAATCCCGCACCGATCAGGGAGTGCGTCAGCAGCAGATGGTGCAGTTCGCCGGTCATCACCGTGCGAAAGTCCTCAATCCGCCGGCCGTCGGTTTTGACCCATTTGCAATGGGTGCCGGGCATGACGTACACCGCCGCAGGGGCCAGCAGGCGTGCGCCGAGGAGCTGTGTCTCTTCGCCGCGCATGACGTTGTGGTGGTCTTCGCGGGAAGTGCAAAGCCCGGGGACAATCCAGATCCCTTCATCTACGGCGGTCAACTGGTTGCCAATGGCCGTGAAATCGGCGGGAAGCGGTAAATAGGGCGCGTTCTTCCAGCCCACGTTGCTGCCTACCATTCCCGCCATGACCACCGGGGTACGCCCCTCGCGCCAGCCATGGATTTGTGTCGCTAACACCGCTGCCGGCGATTGACCGTTCAGGCGGGCGATCCCCGCCGCCGACTGTCGGCTGTCGAGGCAGCGTTCGCCCTCAAACAGCCAGGCGCGAAAATTGGTCGATCCCCAGTCAACAGCGATGTAGCGAGATGTCATGTGATTTCCTTCAGTCTTCGTGTCGAGCTGGCGATCATGGTGAGCGCCGCCTGCTCTGCCGCGTTGCTGTCCTGATGGCGAATCGCATCGAACAGCGCTTTATGTTCCTGGAGCGTTTGCGGCATGTTGGCCTCATCCCCCATCCAGGTCCGTTCAAATATCGCGCGCTGCAGCGAGCTAATCGCCACGCTGAGCTGCTGCAGCACCGGGTTATGCACTGACGCCAGCACCGCTTCGTGATAGCGAATGTCGGCTTCATTAAAGGCATCGCGCTGCTGGTTGTTGGCGATCATGTCATTCAGCGCCGCCTCAATCTGCGCCAGATCGCTGGAGGTGGCCCGCTCTGCCGCCCAGCGGGCTATCGCCGGCTCCACCAGATTACGCACTTCGCTCATCGCCGCGATGAGCCCCGGGTCTTCATCCTGTTCCAGCGCCCATTGCAATACGTCGCTGTCGAGGAAATTCCACTGGCTGCGCGGCGCGACGAAGGCGCCGCGATAGCGTTTCATCTCAATCAAGCGCTTCGCCTCCAGCGAGCGAAAGACTTCGCGGATGATGTTGCGGGAGGTGGCAAACTCCTCGCACAGGTCAGCCTCCGCCGGCAGCGCCGCGCCGGGAAGATATTTGCCGCTCACAATCTGGCGGCCCAGGGTCACCATCAGCCGATCGGTTTTAGTCAGGTTCATAGCGTGTCCTTAACGGGGTTATGCCCGGTTACTTTACTCCGTTCAGCGCGTTTCCACCCAGTCTGGTAGTACAAACGTGAACCTGTTCATCCTTGCCTGTGACACATAGTAGTACTATTAATAAAAATTGTACTACAATCTAGATCACAAAAAAGACAATCCATCACAAAAAAGGATCGTCGACATGCCAAAAATGGTGGCGACGATCCTTCGCCGGGGACGGGAAAGATGGGCCTGCGAGGCTGGGTTAACGCGGCTTCGGCGGGGGGCTGTCAGGCTAATCGGGGTAACGAACAGTGGGTAGTCTGGCGTCGTTTCGGCCAATGCAGGTATACTTGGCAGATGTTTCCTCAGTTTCAGACACGCAGATGACAAAACTCACCTTACAAGAGCAGATGCTCAAAGCCGGCCTGGTCAGCAGCAAAAAAATGGCTAAAGTCCAGAGGACGGCAAAAAAATCCCGCGTTCAGGCCCGTGAGGCCCGGGAAGCGGTGGAAGAAAATAAAAAAGCTCAGCTGGAGCGCGATAAGCAGCTCAGCGAGCAGCAAAAGCAGGCGGTGCTGGCGAAAGAGTATAAAGCCCAGGTGAAGCAGCTGATCGAGATGAACCGCATTACGGTCGCCCGGGGCGATATCGGCTTTAACTTCACCGATAATAATCTGATCAAAAAAATCATGGTCGACAAGACCACCCAGACCCAGCTGATTAACGGCCGTCTGGCGATTGCCCGCCTGGCGGTGGATAACAAGCCCGAAGGTGAATATGCGATTATTCCGGCGGTGGTGGCCGAGAAAATCGCCCAGCGCGACGCCAGCAGCATCGTGTTGCACAGCGCCCTGAGTCAGGATGAGCAGGATGAAGACGATCCGTACGCCGACTTTAAGGTGCCCGACGATCTGATGTGGTAACCCCGGTTCTCTCGCCGCGGGCAATCAAAACGGGCTCGCCTGCTGGATATGCATCGGCTCATGGCTGACGGGGTGGACAAAGCGCAGTTCGCTGGCGTGCAGCATCAGCCGCGGAGCCTGTTCCGTGCCGGGCAGCTCCCGGCCACCGTACAAATCGCAGCCAAGGATCGGATAGCCCAGCAGCTGGCAGTGGATGCGCAGCTGATGGGTGCGCCCGGTCTCCGGGGTGAGCGCCACTCGAGTCAACGCCAGCGCCCTCTCTCCTTCCCGTGACTGATACAGGCGGTCAATGACCCGATAGCGCGAACGCGCCGGTTTGCCGTGCCGGGCGCAGAGCGACATGCGCGGGAAACGGGCCGGATCTTTGGCGATTGCCGCCTCCACGATCCCCTCATCTTCCGCCAGGTGGCCGCACAGCAGCGCCGTATAGACCTTTGCCACCGTGCGCTGGCTGAACTGCTGACACAGCAAGGCGTTAACGTCTTTGTTGCGGGCTACCACCATCAGACCGGAGGTACCGAAGTCCAGGCGGTGCACCAGGGTGCAGCCCGGAAAGCGCTGAACCAGCCGGTGATGCACGGAGTCAAGGTTGCGCGGATCTTTGCCCGACAGGCTCAGCAGCCCGGCGGGTTTATTGATCAACAGCAGGTGTTCGTCCTGATACAAGAGGGTGATCTGTTCGCGGCACGGCGGCGCGACAAAGGTATCGATAATGGTGGACATCAGGCGGCCCGAAGAAGGAGTGGCTGGCGATAGTACCCCATTTTGCCCGCCGGCACGATGCTGGCGCACAATCCGCCCTCGCGGCGGCGTCATTTATCACCCACACTTATCGCAAAGGCATGGCCTGCACAGGCAATGTGCTTTACACTGCGCGCTGCAAAATTTGTGTTAACCAACGAGTAATACGGTAATGGCGATGAACGGAACAATCACAACGTGGTTTAAAGATAAAGGTTTTGGATTTATCAAAGATGAAAACGGCGAAAATCGTTATTTTCACGTGATTAAGGTCGCCAATCCTGATCTTATCAAGAAAGACGCGGCGGTGACTTTCGAACCTACCACCAACAATAAAGGGCTGTCGGCCTACGCGGTGAAGGTCATTCCGGAGAGCAAATATATCTATATCGCCGGCGAGCGGCTGAAGCTGACCTCCAT
Organism: Klebsiella sp. X1-16S-Nf21; assembly: GCF_002837615.1. NCBI lineage: Bacteria > Pseudomonadati > Pseudomonadota > Gammaproteobacteria > Enterobacterales > Enterobacteriaceae > Klebsiella > Klebsiella sp. X1-16S-Nf21. The sequence goes on along the minus strand of NZ_PJDK01000020.1, from coordinate 10,851 downwards.
CAAATCCTATGTGGTGTACCATGAGGAGGAGCCGGTCGAGACCCGCGTCGATAAAGAAAACGCGGTGCTGTCGGTCGGGCTGCTGATGAACAGCATCCGGCCAAAATCCACAGTGCAGCCGGGAGAGATGCGTTCGGTGAAAAAGCTGGCGATCACCACCTTTCAGGGGACAACCCTGATCTTCTCGGAAGACGAAATCGATATCGATGCCACGGTAAAACTGCTTAAGGTGTAAGCCCCGGCGCGCGGTTTCCCGCGCGCCCGAAGACCTGCCCGATAGACTACCCGCCATCGCCCCTCGCCGGACGGGGCGATGGCGCCAGACAGCCGATAAGGATGCCGCCGCCATGCCCGTAAATTTTGACTTCAACGATCTCTACGCCTTTCGCGCCCTGATGGAATATGGCAGTTTTCGGCTGGCCGCTGAATCCATCTGCCTGTCGCAGTCGGCCCTTAGCCGACGCATCGAAAAGCTGGAGACGGCGCTGGGCAACCGGCTGTTCGAGCGTACCACCCGGCGGGTGACCCTCACGCTGTATGGGCAAAATTTTGCCGAACGTTCGGAGCAACTGCTGGCCCATGTCGAGACGGTGCTGGCGGATATCAGCCAGGTCAGCAATGCGCGCACCGGGCTGGTGACGGTGGCGACGGTGCCCTCCGCCGCCTACTACTTTATGCCGGAAATCATCCGCAGCTTTCAGGCGCGTTATCCCCAGGTGCGCATCCGGTTGATTGACAGCAGCGTCGGGAATGTGATCGAGGCGGTCAGCAGCGGACAGGCTGACTTTGGCCTCTGTTTTGCCAAAAACCTGCCAGCCAGTCTCGAATTCACGCCTCTTGCCGACGACCGCTATGTGGCCGCCTGTCGGTACGATCATCCGCTGGCGCGCAAGACGCACCTCAGCTGGCAGGCGTATTTTGAACAGGATTATATTGGCCTGGATCGGGTCTCGGGCAACCGGACGCTGCTCGACCGGGAGCTGGCGCATCTGACGCCGGCGCGGCCAAGTATCTGCGAAACCCGCCACGTCACCACGATGCTGGGGATGGTGGAAGCGGGCATCGGCATTGCCGCCGTGCCCGCGATGTCGATGCCCGCCGGGGAGCATTCCGTTCTCCGCGCTGTGCCGCTCACCGACCCGGTGGTCACGCGCACGGTAGGCCTGATCCGCCTCAGCGGCCGTATTCAGTCCTACGTGGCGGCAGAGCTGGAGAAGCTGATTATTGAACAGTATCCTTCTGGCTGACCGGCGTGGTGGCGGCCACGCTTCGCATGCCGGTGGCGTGGATGGTCTCCTGCGCCGCCGGTGAGGCCAGATACGCCAGCAGCGCCTTGCCTTCCTGCGGGTGGTCGGCGCTGATAGTCACCGCCCCGGCAAAGCGGGTGATGTACTGCAGGTTATCCGGCAGTTCGCCAACGAAGGTCACGCCGGGTACCGGCAGCAGTTCGCTCACCTGCTGAAAACCGATCGCATACCGTCCCTTCGCCACTTCCGAGGCTACCGGAATGCGCTCCACCATCTGCGCTTTGCTCTGCATCGCGTCATCAATGCCCAGGGTGTGGAACAGCGTCGAGCTAACATAGCGTCCGCTGGCGCTGTCGGAGTACGCGACCGACGGCGCCGCCATCAGCGTCGCCCGCAGCTGGTCTGCGCTATGGATAGCCGGCAGCGGCGCCCCCGCCTTCACCACCACGCCGATCGGCGAGTCGGCCAGCTCCCGACGCGAACCCGGTTGCGTACGGCCCGCTTTTTCGAGGCTGGTTAGCGCATCCCCGACCATAATCACCACGTCCGCGTGTTCGCCCCGCGCCAGGCGGTTAGGGATCGCCTGCGGCGTTTTCCCCATCGACGGGCCGGGGATCACCACGAGGTGGTTGCCGGTTTGTTTTTCCCACGCCGGGGCCAGCTTTTCCAGCGCCGCTTTGAAGCCGCCGGAGATCATCACGGTGACCTCTGCGGCCAGCGCGCTGCCGCCGGTGGCGGCCAGCAGCAGCGTGGCCAGCAGTGTTCCTGTCGTTTTACGCATCATCTTCTCCCTGATTAACGTGCCGTCTGCAGCGCAACGGCGCTACGGCGATAGAGGTAGCAAGTGGCCAGCAGGCCGCAGATGGCGGCAAAGCTCATCCAGTAGCCGGGAGACGCTTTATCACCGGTATACTCGATCAGCGCCGTGGAAATCACCGGCGTGAAGCCGCCAAATACCGCCGTCGCCAGGCTGTAGGCCAGCGAGAAACCTGCCACGCGCACTTCGGCAGGCATAATTTCGGTCAGCGCCGGGATCATCGCCCCGTTGTACATGCCGTAGATAAACGACAGCCACAGCAGCACGCTCAGCATCATCAAAAAGCTCGGCGCGTTCGCCAGCAGGGTCAGTGCAGGCCAGGCGGTAGCCAGCGCCAGCAGGGTCATGGCAATCAGCACCGGCCGGCGGCCAAAGCGGTCAGACAGCGCCCCGCCCACCGGCAGCCAGAAGAAGTTGGAAATCGCCACCAGCAGCGTAACCAGCAGGCTGTCAGAGGCGCTGAGCATCAGCACCTTTTTACCAAAGGTCGGCGCATAGACGGTGATCAGATAGAACGCGGTGGTGGTCATCGCCACCATCATCATCCCGGCGATAACCACCTGCCAGTTCGCCAGCAGCGTGGCGAACACCTGGCGCATCGCCAGATGATGGCGGCGGGCGGTAAACTCCTGGGTCTCCTCCAGCTTACGGCGCAGGATGAAAATGAACGGAACGATCAGGCAGCCGAAGACGAACGGAATGCGCCAGCCCCAGTCGCTGATGGCGCTCTGCTCCAGCACCGCGTTGAGGGCAAAGCCCATCGCGGCCGCCACCATAATGGCAACCTGCTGACTACCCGACTGCCAGCTGGTGTAAAAGCCTTTGCGGCCCGGCGTGGCGATCTCGGCCAGATAGACCGACACCCCGCCCAGCTCGGCGCCAGCGGAAAAGCCCTGCAGCAGACGGCCGATCAGCACCAGCAGCGGTGCCCACAGGCCAATGGTCTGGTAAGAGGGGATCAGCACGATCAGAAAGGTGCCGGTGGCCATGATCGACAGGGTGACGATCAGCCCCTTGCGCCGCCCCACCTTGTCGATGTAGGCGCCAAGCACGATAGCGCCGATGGGGCGCATCAAAAAGCCGGCGCCAAAGACCGCGAAGGTCATCATCAGCGCGGCGAATTCACTGCTCGCCGGAAAAAAGGTATGTGCGATGTAGGTGGCATAAAACCCGAACAGGAAAAAGTCGAACTGTTCGAGAAAGTTACCGGACGTGACGCGCAGGATGGCGCCGATCCGGTCACGGGTACTCATCAGTGAGGTTGTCGAATGCATGCAGGTCTCCAGTTTGTTATCCACGCGTTGTCGCGCGCCTGTTGCTGAAGACTGAAACAGAACCGGGAACGAAATAAGCGTAATAAACGCATCCATTAATGCATTTTACGCATGAATAACATTTAACTAATTAACATTACTTTTACATACAATCATTTAACACATCCCGTGCTAACCACGCCGCGGGTGACGGCGAAAAAGTCAGTTTTCCGTTTTGTGACCGAGGCCAGGGTACGTCGCCGCGGGTTGACGGCATAAAAACCCTGGCCTTAGGTGAGGATACACGCTGCCGGCCGCAAAGCGCGTCAGGAAGCGGAAGCGGCAGACTCCCCCACCAGCGTCTGCAACAGAGCGATCAGCCAGCGGGTAGCTTCGCGTTTCCCGCTGCGTTGGTGGGCGTAAATCTTGACGTCAAACGGCGGAACCGGAAACGGCAGCGGGAAAATGGTCAGCCGGGCGGCGCGGGCCATCGTCTCCGCCGCTCGCCGGGGCAGCGCCATCAACAGGTCGCTCTGCTCAATAATGAAGGGCGCGCTCAGCATCGAGGGGGTTTTCATCGCCACCTGCCGCGAATAGCCCTGCCGCTCCAGCTCACGGTCCAGCACCCCCTGCTGCTCATTCCACGGGGTCACCACCAGATGACGGGCAGCAAGGTAGGCGTCCAGGGTCAGCGCCGTCCGGTCGGCCTGGCTGATGACCACATATTCGTCCCGCAGCCAGTTAATCTCCTCAAGATCGGGATGGGCTGGCTCGTCAGGGGTATTGAACCCGAGGGCCAGGTCGACCTCGCCCGCCAGCAGCTCGGTCAGCGCCGGGCTGTGGGGCAGATAACGGAGTTCAAACCGCAGCCCGGGCGCCTCACGCTGCAGGTGGTGCATCAGCGTCGGAAAGACGCAGAACGCGGTGAAATCGGTGATCGCAATCTGCATGCAGTCGGTGCTGGCGGCCGGCACAAACGCCGCCGGCGGCGTCAGCTCCTGGTTGAGAAACTTCAGCGCCGAAGCAATAGAGGGCGCCAGCTGGCTGGCATAGACGCTGGGGCACATCCGGTGCCCTTCGCGATAGAACAACGGATCGTTGAGGGCGCTGCGCAGCCGGGAAAGCGCATGGCTCAGCGCCGAGGTGCTCATTGCCAACTCTTCCGCCGCCAGGCGCACCGAGCGGGAGCGATAGACCGCGTCAAAGACCGGCAGCAGGTTGAGGTCAATCCGGCGCAGGACAGGATGCATAATATTCATCGTTTGCTGATTTCATTGCACTTAATTCTTTTCACAATACCGCTTATCCTCAGGGTCAGCAATTTTGCTCTCTTTTGACTATTGATACAGGACGCCCCATGAGCATCACGATCCGCCAGGCCACCCCGGACGACGCCACCGCTATTTACGACATGATTTATGAACTCGCGGTCTACGAGAAAGCCCCTGAAGAGGTGGTGACGACGGCAGAGGAGATCAGAGAGACGCTGTTTGCCAGCGGCAGCAAAACCGAAGCGCTGATCTGCGAGGTGGCGGGCAAAGCGGTGGGCTACGCGGTGTTCTTCACCAGCTATTCCACCTGGCTTGGACGCAATGGTATCTATATGGAGGATCTGTACGTCACCCCCGACTATCGCGGGATCGGCGCCGGAAAAGCGCTGCTGAAAACCATCGCGCAATATGCTGTACAGCGTCAGTGCGGGCGTCTGGAGTGGAGCGTGCTCGACTGGAACCAGCCGGCGATTGATTTCTATCTGAGCATTGGCGCGCAGCCGCAGGATGAATGGGTGCGTTATCGCCTCACGGGCGATGCGCTGCGGGCCTTTGCGGAGTAAAGCGGCTCGCCAGCAGGTCGGCGCCAGGCGTCGACCTGCTGGCCGCGGATCAGGCTTCGACCGCGCTATTCTGCAGCTGCGGACCGGCCAGCGCCAGACGCGCGCCCGCTTCGGTATCACTGTACTGCTTAAAGTTATCCATAAACAGCTGAGCCAGGCTCTCGGCCTTCTCCTGCCACTTATCCGCTGAGCTCCAGCCATTACGCGGATCCAGCACCGCGCTGTCTACCCCTGGAATGCTCTGCGGGATCGCAAGACCGAACACCGGGATGGTCTCATCGCGCAGCGGGCCGGTAGTGCCGTTGAGGATCGCGCTAATGATGCTGCGGGTATCGCGCAGCGACAGGCGTTTGCCCTCGCCGTTCCAGCCGGTGTTGACCAGCCAGGCTTCCGCACCGGATTCCGCCATCTTCGCCGCCAGGACGCTGGCGTACTGGGTTGGGTGAAGCAGCAGGAACGCCGCGCCATAGCAGGCGGAGAAGGTCGGCGTCGGCTGGGTAATGCCGCGCTCGGTACCCGCCAGCTTCGAGGTGAAACCCGACAGGAAATGGTACTGCATCTGCTCGGTGGTCAGACGGGAGACCGGCGGCAGGACGCCAAACGCGTCGGCGGCAAGGAAAATCACCTTCGACGGATGGCCCGCGCGGGACACCGGCTTGACGATATTGTCGATATGCGACAGCGGATAGGAGACGCGGGTGTTTTCGGTTTTGCTGCCGTCGGCATAATCCACGCTGCCGTCAGCGCGCACCACCACGTTTTCCAGCAGCGCATTGCGGCGGATGGCGCCATAAATCTCCGGCTCCGCCTGCGGGTCGAGATTGATGGTCTTGGCGTAGCAGCCGCCTTCAAAGTTAAACACGCCGTCATCGTCCCAGCCGTGCTCGTCATCGCCAATCAGCTGACGATGCGGATCGGTCGACAGGGTGGTTTTGCCGGTCCCGGAGAGGCCGAAGAACAGCGCCACGTCCCCTGCTTCGCCACGGTTGGCCGAGCAGTGCATCGACGCGATGCCTTTCTGCGGCAGCAGGTAGTTCATGACCGAGAACAGCCCTTTCTTCATTTCGCCGCCGTACCAGGTGCCGCCGATGAGCTGAATACGCTCGCTGAGATTAAAGGCGACGAAGTTCTCGGAGTTCATCCCCTGCGCCTGCCAGTTGGCATTGGTGCAGCCCGCGCCGTTGAGCACCACGAAGTCTGGCGTAAAGCTGGCCAGCTCGTCGGCGCTCGGCACGATAAACATGTTTTTGACAAAGTGAGCCTGCCACGCCACCTCGGTAACGAAGCGTACGCCAAGGCGGGTATCCGGGCTGGCGCCGCACCAGGCGTCGATGACATACAGTTTTTTACCGCTCAGCTGGCCCGCGACCAGGCTTTTCAGGCTGCGCCACACGTCTGGCGATAACGGTTTGTTGTCATTGCGGCCGAGGCCGGAGTCTGCCCACCAGACGGTGTCGCGAGTCTGTTCGTCGCGGACGATGTATTTATCGCGCGGTGAACGGCCGGTGAAGATCCCGGTATCAACAGCCACAGCCCCAGAGTCGGTCATCACGCCGCGGGCCGCGCCGGTCAGCTCAGGAGCGGTTTCATGTGCAATAAGCAAATCGTAATCAGGGTTGTAAAAGAATTCGCCGCTTGCATTAATCCCCAGCTCCTGCAGAGCCATTTTAACTGATTCAATTTGTTGTGACATGGAACTCCTGACAAACTATTTAAGGTAAGAGGCCTGGGTTATTCATTGCTTTCGTCATCGTCGCCGGCGATTTAATAAGATAAGTCCTGGACAATAAAATAAAGCAATAAATAACCGTGAGTCGCGATTTCATATCGTGCTCATGTAGGGTCGCCGATATGCATTCATAAATCTCAACTTTCCAAAAAATGTTAACACCTGTCGATAATTATGTTAATTGCATAGTTTCTATGCGCTATGCTAAAATTGCATAGCCTTTATTGCGTTTTTGAGGACTGGATCGGTGTTGGCAAATCTGGAAGTTAAATGGCTGTATGATGTGATTGCCCTTGAGGAGTCACGCAGCTTTACCCTGGCGGCCAAAGCCCGCAACATCTCTCAGTCCTCGTTCAGTCGACGCATCCAGTCGCTGGAGGCCTCCCTCGGATTCAGCATCTTCGATCGTAGCGCCAACCCCCTGCAATTGACCAACCGCGGGAAAATTTTTGTCGGCTATGCGCGAAATATGCTCGATGACATGGATTTTCAGATCAGTCGTATTAAGGGTTTAAATAACACGACCCAGAAAATAAGAATCGACGCGGCCCCTTCGCTGTCGGTGTTATTACTGCCGGAAATCATCGCCGGTTACACCGACCGTAAAAATAAGACTTTTCATGTTGAATCGATTAACGTCAACGACGCCGTATTTAACCTGAAAGAGGGAAAAAGCGATTTTATCCTCTCCTTCTATAATGAAGAATTAATGAACTATCCGTTTATTAATCATAAAATTTTTGATTCTTACCTGCACCTGGTCTCCCCCTGCGACGAACATGGCCGCCCGCTGTTTCATTTACATCGCGGCGTGCTGCCGCTGATGAAATACGCCAACGACAGCTATATGGGGCGCCAGGTGAACCAGGTGATCGACCGTACGCCGGAGATCACCTTCTCCCTTACGTTTGTCTCTTCCATGAGCGAGTTGCTCAAGCGCATGATCCTCAATGGCGACGGCGTGGGCTGGCTGCCGCAATACTCTATTCAGCGCGAGCTGGACGAAGGCCGACTGACGATCCTCGATGACCGCCTGTCGCTGCCGATCGGCGCCTGGCTCTACCGCTCCGGCTCGCGGCTTAACCAGGCCGCCGAACGTTTCTGGCAGCACATTAAAACCCGTAACGAACCGCGGGAATAACCCCCTCAGCCGCTGATCCCCAGATATGCCTTACGCACCTCCGGGTCGTTGAGCAGCGCCTGGCCGCTGCCGCTCAGGCGGATCTGGCCGTTCACCATCACATAGGCGCGGTCCGACAGGTTAAGGGCATGGCGGGCATTCTGCTCCACCAGAAACAGCGTCATCCCCTGGGCCGTCAGCTCGCGCAGGATCTGAAAAATCTGCTTCACCACCAGCGGCGCCAGCCCCAGGCTTGGCTCATCCAGCAGCAGCAGGCGCGGTCGGCTCATCAGCGCCCGGGCGATGGCCAGCATCTGCTGCTCGCCGCCGGAGAGGGTCATCGCCCGCTGTCCCCGCCGTTCTTCCAGCCGGGGGAACAGCTGATACATCCGCGCCTTGTCTTCGGCCTGATAGCGGTTGCCAATGGCAATGGTCCCCATCTGCAGGTTCTCCTCGACGGTCATATCGGGAAAGATGCGCCGCCCTTCCGGGGCCTGGGCGATGCCGTTACTGGCGATAAAGTGGGTCGATTTCCGGCTGATCGCCTCCCCGCGATAGAAAATCTCCCCGCCGGCAATGCGCGGCTGGCCGAAGACCGACATCAGCAGCGTTGATTTACCGGCGCCGTTGGCGCCGATCAGCGCCACCGTCTCTCCCTCGTTGACGGTGAGGGAGACCTGCTTCAGGGCCTGGATCGGCCCGTAGAAGACATCCACCTCATTAAAGGCAAGCAATGGCTGGCTCATCGGCGCGTCTCCTCTTCCTCAGCGCCAAGATAGGCGGCAATCACGCTGGCGTTAGCCTGGATCGCCTGCGGCACGCCGCGGGCGATGACGTCCCCGTGATCGAGGACGATGATATGATCCGAAATCTCCATCACCATCCCCATATCATGCTCGATCAGTAGCACCGTGATGCCGTGCTGCTGGCGCAGAAAGCGAATAATCCGGCTCAGCGCCTGGGTTTCCACCGGGTTGAGGCCGGCGGCCGGCTCGTCCAGACAGATCATCTCCGGGCGGGTACACATGGCGCGGGCGATCTCCAGCCGCCGCTGCTGTCCATAGGAGAGGGTCCCCGCCAGACGGTTGGCGCAGTCCACCATCTCCACCACCTCCAGCCAGTAAAAAGCGCGATCCAGCGCCTGACTCTCCGCCTGCCGATACCCACGAGTATTGAGGATCCCGGCCAGCAGATGGCGGTTAACCTGGGTATGCTGGGCCACCAGCAGGTTCTCAATCACCGACATCTCGCGGAATAAACGTATATTCTGGAAGGTGCGCGCCAGGCCAGCGCGGTTCACCAGATGGGTGCCACCGAACATCTTGTAATAGATCCGCCGCCCCAGCTGCGCCGGGTGGAGAAAATCGTCCGGGTGAAGCTTCTGCCCCAGCACCTGAATGACATCGGTAACCTTTTCCCGCGCCCGCAGCACGATGCTCCCCCCCGTCGCCCGGTAAAAACCGGTCAGGCAGTTAAACACCGTGGTCTTGCCCGCGCCGTTGGGGCCGATCAGGGCGGTGATCGACCCCCGCTCCACCTCCAGATTGACATCATTCAGCGCTTTGATGCCGCCGAAATGCATCATCAGATGCTCAACGCGTAAGATGCTGTCGGTCATGGCGCGACTCCTTTTCGCAACGCAACCCCGCTGCGGCTGGTGCGCACCAGGCCGCGCGGCCGCCAGATCATCATCACCACCATCAGCACGCCGAACAGCAGCACCCGATATTCGTCAAAACCGCGCAGCAGCTCCGGGGTGACCGTCAGGACAAACGCCGCCAGCACCACTCCCAGGGTGGAGCCCATTCCCCCGAGCACCACAATCGCCAGGATCAGCGCCGACTCAAAAAAGGTGAACGACGTCGGGTTAACAAACCCCTGATAGCTGGCGAAGAACACCCCGGCGATGCCGGCGGTCGACGCGCCGAGCATAAACGCCGAGAGCTTCACCAGCACGTGGTTGAGCCCCATCGCCCGACAGGCGATCTCATCCTCGCGCAGCGCCTCCCAGGCGCGGCCGATGGGCATCCGCGTCAGACGATGTTTCACCAGCAGCACCAGCATCACCACCAGGCACAGCACGGCGTAGAGAAAGATGAATTTCAGGTTGGGGTTGTAGCTGACGTGGAAAAACTCATGGATGGGGATGCCGCCATCCCTGGCCCGGCGGGTAAACTCGAGGCCAAACAGCGTGGGCGACGGCACCGGTACGCCGTTGGGCCCCCCGGTGAAGCTCACCCAGTTGTTAAGCACCAGGCGAATGATTTCGCCAAAGCCGAGGGTGACGATAGCCAGGTAGTCGCCATGCATGCGCAGCACCGGAAAGCCCAGCAACGCCCCGGCGAGGGCCGCCATCACCGCCCCCAGCGGCAGCATCGCCCAGAAGCCGAGGCCCAGGTACTGGTAGCCCAGCGCCAGGCCGTAGGCGCCGATGGCGTAGAACGCCACATACCCCAGATCGAGCAGGCCCGCGAGGCCCACCACAATATTCAACCCCAGGCCAAGCAGAACGTAGATCAGGCCGAGGATCGCCACGGTCAGCAGGTATTTGCTGGCGAGAAATGGAAAGGCGATGGCCAGGACCACCAGCAGCGGCATTATCCAGCGCAGTCGCGAGCGGTAGCCCGGCGGCCGGACGTACACCCCGTCATCCGCCCCCTCAAAGCGGGCAATAAAGGCTTTTCCCCGACGGCTCTGCAGCAGCAGGCTGAGGGCCAGCCTGCCGGCCATCACCACCGCCACGAGGATCGCCACCCGCGCGGGCGCGAGGGTAAAACCATACCCTTTGAGCACCACGCCGACGATCGGGCCAAAGACAATTAACGCGCAAAGACCGGCCAGCACGCTGTCG